>JAATGQ010000110.1 GCA_015654595.1 Chitinophagales bacterium
GGACACCCAAAGGTCGTACCCATCATTCCATACTTATGCAATACCCGCTGGCTGACATAACCCGCACCATGTATAACGATGTTCCGACGACCGGCATTATCGTTGTATCCTTTGTCAACGCCATCGATGCGGAGCGACAATCCATTCATACCGCTGTATGTGCCTTTCGTAATATAGAACCCAAGACTGCTTTTGCAGGATTCCATCTTGTTGGAAAATGAGCTTGCAAATTCTTCTCCGGAATTGATGCCATGCGCCACATAGGTACGATAAAGAAGACGGCGGTTACGAACATCGATCACATATAAACGCTCACTGCTCGACGACTGACTGAAATCACAGATCGTGAGGATATTCGTCCTGTGCAGCAATCCTTTCTTCTTTAATTTGTAGAAACCTGTCCAGGCGCTCACGAACGCCTTGCGGCTAAGACCGGAATCTTCGAGATCCATTTCTTCATAAATACTCCAGGCCATCGCACGGATCATTTTCATTTCGCTTTTCCGTGCAGCGCCATCTTTTGTGGATCGCGTAGTGGCCGCCGTGCGGACAGCAGCGTTTGCAATATCATATGCCGTACCGGCTTTTACCAGGGAACAAAAGGTGAAGAGAAAGCAGATCAGTAAGGTCAGTGGTTTAAGGAAGACAGGCTTTTTCATAACAACGGATTTGGATTAATGGGCCAATTGGCATACCAATTTACAAATACTTGATTCCCCATCAAATAAAGAATAACCATTATCCACAACAATCCCTTTTGGGGAATCCCATCCCTGATTCTGGAATATATCTATAAAAAAACAGGGAGGAGAACCTCCCTGATTACCAAACCTAACTGCCTATGAAGACTATAACACTTATGATGTGCACTTTTGTGCCTGATATTCGTTTTTGTTCGACCTGTTTGTAGTTTATATACGACACACGATAGGTCTTGGATTTACAAATCCTTGATTTTTTTTCGTCCTTGAAAATGGGGAATTTATGACCCATCACCAGGTGTTTTACCCTTATAATACGTTATTTATGAGTGGCATGCCTTTTTACCATCTCAGGGAATGAAGGCCTTTTTCATACGTATTTACGATATCTACCAATTCATAGCCCGGTTCTTCCGGGAGGTCTTTATCCCACCCTACGAATACAAGGAAGTGTTCAACCAGTTCTTTGAAGTAGGTATACGATCGCTTTCCATCATTTCGCTGACGGGATTCATTACCGGGCTTGTCTTTACGCAACAGTCCCGTTCTTCTCTCGCCGAGTTCGGCGCGACCTCCTGGCTCCCGTCGCTGATGGCGATCGCCATTATCCGCGCTCTGGCCCCGCTGGTGACCGCCCTGATCATAGCCGGCAAAGTAGGCTCCAATATCGGTGCGGAGATCGGTTCGATGAAAGTAACGGAGCAGATCGAAGCAATGGAAGTGTCTTCGACAAATCCCTTCAAATTCCTTGTCGTCAGCCGTATTCTCGCCACTACCTGTATCGCCCCGGTTCTGGCCGCTTATATGGGATTTATCGGGATGATGGGCGCCTTTGTAAACGTCCTTCGCAACGAACAAACCAGCCTCACCGCCTTTTTCGAGCAGGCTTTCATAAAGATCAGCTTTCTCGATGTGTATATCCTCGTGCTGAAATCCGCAGTATATGGATTTACGATCGGCGTAGCAGGCTGCTACAACGGATATAACGCAGACCACGGTACTGTCGGTGTGGGCCGCGCCGCCAACACCTCAGTTGTCGTTTCGATGTTTTTAATTTTTATAGAAGAAATGATCATCGTTACAGTGGTCAACAAATTCAGATAACATGACCCAGGTTGAATCAAAATATAAAAAATTACATGCTCAGATAGACCGGAATAACCCGGTCATCACCCTTCGGGATATCCACAAGGCTTTTGGCGCTTTACAGGTATTAAAAGGCGTCGACCTCGATGTATACAAAGGAGAAAACCTGGTAGTCCTGGGACGAAGCGGAACGGGTAAATCTGTTCTTATCAAGATCATTGCCGGCCTGCTGAAACCCGATCGCGGCCAGGTTTCGGTCCTTGGTCAGGAGATCGATAAGCTTGACACCCGCGAACTGCAGGCGCTGCGGGCGAAGATTGGCTTCTCTTTTCAAAGCTCGGCCCTCTACGACGGGATGAGCGTCCGCGCTAACCTCGAGTTTCCTCTGGTACGAAACAAACGTCACCTCGGCCGCAAAGAGATAGACGACGCCGTCGCACAGGTACTCGACGATGTCGGTCTGAGCCAGGCCATCGATCAGACGCCTTCCCAATTGTCCGGCGGACAAAAGAAACGCATCGGAATTGCCCGGACCTTGATCCTGCAGCCGGAGATTATGCTTTATGATGAACCGACCGCCGGTCTTGATCCGCTGACCAGCGTCGAGATCAACGATCTCATCAACGAAGTACAACAGCGATACAATACCAGCTCGGTCATCATCACACACGACCTGACCTGTGCCCGCGCCACCGGCGACCGCATCGTAATGCTGTCGGAAGGCTGCTTTCTTCGACAGGGTACCTTCGATGAGGTCTTCGAAAGTGATGATCCACGTATCCGGAATTTTTATAATACAATTTTATTGATCAACCATGAGTGAAGTCAACACCCGTAAACAAATAGCCGTCGGCATCTTTATCTGTATAGGTCTGGCGATCCTCCTGGTAACCATCTTCACCATCGGGGGGCAGCACAAGACCTTTTCAAAAACCATCCATCTGCAGGTGATCTTTGACGACGTCCAGGGATTACAGTCAGGCAATAATGTCTGGCTGTCAGGCATGAAAGTAGGAACCGTCGGAAAAGTCAGCTTCTATAAAAAATCCCAGGTAGAAGTCATACTCAATATCGAAGAAAAAGCGCAGTCCCATATCCGTAAGGATTCAAAGGCCCGCGTCGGCACCGATGGTCTCATCGGCAATAAGATCGTGATCATCGATGGAGGCAGCGACGACGCCCCGCCGGTCGCCAACAACGACCAGTTACAGGTAGAACACCTCGCCGGCACACAGGAAATGATCGCAACCCTGCAGGCAAGCGGCAACAACCTGCTGGAGATCACCGGTAACCTGAAGACGATCAGTCAACGACTTACCCAGGGACAGGGCACGCTCAGCCAGCTGATCAACGATCCTTCCATCGCCGATAACCTTCGTAACTCGATCAGCAATCTTCGGGTAGCAGCCGCGGGCAGCGAAAAGATGATCTCCGATCTGGAAATCTTCTCCGCCCGTCTCCGGCAGCCAGGTGGACTGGTGAATCAGCTGGCAACGGATACAACGGTCTTTAACCGGATGAAATCTGCGGTCGACCAATTGAACCAGGCCGCTGATCAGGCCTCACAATTCAGCAGCTCCCTGAAGAATGCCGGTCAGAAACTCAACGATAAAAATACTCCCGTCGGTCTGCTGTTGAACGATGAAGACGCAGCAGCCGATCTGCAACGTACGCTCAAAAATCTTAGGGTCAGCAGTAAGGAGCTCAGTGATGATCTGGAGGCAGTTCAGCACAGCTTCCTGCTTCGCGGTTTCTTTCGGAAAAAGAATAAAGAATAAACAATGAACAATTTTTCACAAAGGGTTGGCGCTAATTATACTATATCCGAAACCGAATTTGTCGTCTGGGCGCCTCAACGGAAAAAAGTCGACCTACAGCTTTCTTCCCCCCAGCCAGCCTTTCACGCCATGCAGCAGGATGCAGCCGGCTATTGGAGGGTCAATCTTCCCGTCAAACCCGGAACGCGTTATCAATTCCGTCTCGACGAGAAAGATACGCATCCCGATCCAGCATCACGTAGCCAGCCGGATGGCGTACATCGCCCATCAGAGGTGATAGACACCTCCTTTAATTGGACAGACGATAACTGGAAGGGCATCCCGCTTAGCAATAAGATCATTTACGAATTACATACCGGCGCCTTTTCCCCTACCCATGATTTTCAGGGGATCATCGACCGGCTGAATTATTTTGTACAGCTGGGCATCAACACGATCGAACTGATGCCGCTGGCGCAATTCCCGGGTGACCGCAACTGGGGCTACGACGGGGTTTATCCTTTTGCCGTTCAGTATTCGTATGGAGGGGCAGCTGGTTTGATGCGGCTGGTCGACGCAGCGCACGCCAGCGGCATCGCTGTCATAGTAGACGTGGTCTATAACCACTTCGGACCGGAAGGCAACTATATGGAACAATATGGACCTTACTTTACCAATAAATACAATACGCCCTGGGGCAAAGCCATCAATTACGATGATGCCTGGTCCGATGGGGTAAGAAATTATTTCCTTCAAAATGCAGCCATGTGGCTCGAAGAGTATCATGTCGACGCGCTTCGGCTGGATGCCGTACATGCCATAAAGGATTTCAGCGCCATACACTTCATGCAGCAGCTCAGAGAGTTGACTTCAGAAATCGAACGCCGCACAGGCTGTCACAAAGAGTTGATCGCCGAGCTGGACCTCAACGATCCCCGCTTTATCACCCCGATCTCGAAAGGCGGTTATGGTCTGGATGGGCAATGGATCGACGAATTCCATCACGCGCTGCGAACCCTTCTGACAAAAGAAACGACCGCCTATTACGAGGATTTTGGACACATCACCCATCTGGAAAGGGCCTTCCGTAATACCTACGTTTATAATGGCATTTATTCCCCCCACCGTAAAAGAACTTTTGGCGGCAGCGCAGACAACAACCCCTATAATCAGTTCGTTGTCTTTGCTCAAAATCATGATCAGGTTGGCAATCGCGCTATCGGAGACCGGTTGACGGACAATCTGAATTTCGAACAGCTAAAACTAGCCGCCGCAACAGTCCTGCTTTCTCCTTATGTGCCGCTGTTGTTTATGGGAGAAGAATATGGAGAACGTAATCCCTTTCCCTTCTTTGGGAGCTTTACTGATTCGGAACTGGTTGACGCGATCCGAAAAGGCCGTGCCGAAGAGTTTAAAGGATTTCACGGCAATACGGAGATCCCCGATCCCATGTCTCCCAAAACCTTTGACAGCGCCCTTCTCTCCTGGACTTACGAACAGGAACCCGGTGCAACACTCTGGCGTTATTACCGGCAGTTGATCCAACTGCGCCAGACCAGACCAGCACTGCAAGGCCGCAGCCGCGACACGATGATCGTCCATCCGGCAACAGAAACGGTCCTGCCCTTCGAACGAAAGATATTGAACGACCATCTGTTTGTCTGGCTGCATTTTGGCAGCGAGCCCGTCACCCTTCAGAATATAACCGGCCGCCATCTGGGAAAGGTCTTTGATTCCGCCGACGAACAATGGGGCGGCCCCGGCTCCCTCTCCGCAGCGGCAGTAGCTCCTGGACAATCGATGTTACTGGCGCCGCATTCGGTCATTGTTTTTGAAAACAACTAATAACCTTCTTTATATGTCAATCCCCTCTTCCACCTATCGCGTACAGTTACACGAAAAATTTACGCTGGCCGACCTGGACAGGCTGATCGATTATCTGCATCAACTCGGTATCTCAACGATCTATGCATCCCCCATCACCACGGCTTTTAAGGGGAGTACACACGGATACGATGTTACCAACCCGCTGGCCATCAACCCGGAAATCGGTACAGAACAACAACTGCAACAGCTGACCGCAAAGCTGAAAGCCTGTGGGATGACCTGGCTGCAGGACATCGTCCCCAACCACATGGCCTATGAGAGCAGCAACCCCTGGCTTTATGATGTACTGGAAAGAGGGAAAGATTCGGTTTACTATGGTTATTTCGATATCAATACGGACCACCCGGTAGCCGGTCTCGGCGATCAGTTGATGACGCCTTTCCTGGGCGGAAGTTCCCGGGAATGTATTGCCAAAGGGGAATTGAAATTGTTATTTGACAAAGCTCACGGCTTCCAGATCGGCTATTACGACAAGACCTGGCCCGTACCGGCTGGTCTTTACAAATGGATCTGCACCACTACCGAAGGCTATCCCCCGGCCTTGCTGAACTTTCTGCACCTGCTGGAGGCGGCCATGCCGCTTTCGCCTGAATAATGGGCGACGGCAAAACAGGACTGGCTCAAAGCGATTACAAGCGACCCGATTTTAACCAGCTATGTTGAAAACCGGCCACGCTTTTTCAACGAACGGCCGCACCTGCTGGAAACGCTGCTGGACAGCGGCCCCTATCTGCTTACCGCGGCGACACTGGCTGCCGGAAGGATCAACTACCGCCGGTTCTTCACCGTCAACAGTTTAATCTGTCTGCGAATGGAAAAACCGGAAGTCTTTGATGCCTATCATCAGAAGATCCTTGAATGGTTCCAGAAAGGATGGATACAAGGGCTGCGTGTCGATCATATCGACGGGCTGGCAGAACCCAAAAAGTATCTGCGCCGGTTAAAAGAAGTCTTTGGTACGGCTACTTACATCGTCGCTGAAAAGATATTGACAAGAGATGAGATCCTTACCGAGGACTGGGCCCTGGAAGGCACTACGGGTTATGATTTCCTGAGCTGGGCCGGCCAAGTGCTCACCGATGCCAAAGGCAGCCGTCAGCTGCTGGACTTTTATAGGCAAACGCTCGGCTGCACCCAGCCCTACGCAGAGGTCATCTATCAACGCAAACTGGCCTATCTGCTGGAACAGATGGGCGGCGAGCTGGACAACCTCACGGATCAGCTTTCGCCTCTTGCCAGTATCACCTTTGACAACAGAACAACCTGGAAGGAAGCACTGTCAACATGGATGGCTTCTTTCCCCGTGTACCGGGTATACCCTGAGAATGGGCTGTTGCCGGTGGAAGACCAGGCCTTTATCCGTCAGGCCGGAGGAGACGCAAAACAACGCCGGCCAGACCTCGAAGCGCCGATCCGGTTTATCTCCGATCTGTTTGTAGCGCCGCATCCGCCAGCGGAAGTATCCGCCTCCAATGCCTCGTCTTCTGCGCTTCCCGGATCCCAGCCCGCCGATGAAAACCGTATCGCTTTTATCAGCCGGCTGATGCAGTTTACAGGACCGCTCGCCGCCAAAGGGATCGAAGACACGACATTCTATGTTTATAACCCCTATATCGCCCACAACGAAGTCGGCGACAGTCCTGCCAGCGCCGGTATCACCGCGGATGAATTCCACAAAAAGATCAGCAGCCGCCAGACCTGGTTTCCGCATTCAATGAATGCCTCTTCTACCCATGATACAAAAAGAGGCGAGGACTCACGCATCCGCCTCAACCTGCTCGGCGCTTACCATCAGCAATGGATAGCCGCAGTTCAGAAATGGCGTCAGATAAATGAAAAACATATCGCCGTCAACGACCAGCGCCGCTCGCCATCCCTGAATGATGAATACCTGATCTATCAGGCCTTGTTCGCCAGCATGCCCGAAGATGGCGTGATCACGGATGAATACCGCGGGCGCTTCGCCGGCTATTGGACAAAAGCCATGCGCGAAGTGAAAACGGATACGCACTACGATCAGCCCGACGAGTGGTATGAAGGATCGGCGCAACAGTTTATCAAAGAGCTGTTGCAAAACGATTCTCCTTTTCTGAAAGACCTGTTCATTACGGTTCAGCCCTGGATCGAGGAGTCTTTCAGGTATAGCCTCTCCCACCTGCTGCTCAAACTAACCGTACCCGGTGTTCCGGATATCTATCAGGGCGCCGAACTCTGGGAAACCAGTTTGGTGGATCCCGACAACCGTCGCGCAGTCGACTATACTTTACGCCAGCAGTTGCTGACGGAAATCATCCACGGCGGCTGGGATGCCGCGCAAGCCAGACGCCGGCAGGGCGCTGAGAAACTTTTTGTATTGCATCATACGCTGCAATACCGCACACAGCATCCGCTGCTATTCGAAGAAGGCGCCTATATACCATTGAACGTCGAAGGGCCTGTATTGGCTTATATAAGGCAATACAAGGAAGAATGGGCGCTTATCCTTGTACCGTTGATCGACGGCGGTCAGCCGCTGCCGCAGGCGGTGGATCTGCCCCTGCCGGAAGGCGCCCCCGGCAGATGGACGCACCTGTTTACCGGAGAATCGCTGCCGACCGTCCAATCTCCGGTTGCCCGCCGTCAGTTGACGGTGAAATTAGATCGAATCCCTGTCGTACTTTTGACGGCAAAAACCGGAGAATAATATGCCGTTACTCGTCCTGGTCCGTCACGGACAATCGACCTGGAATCTGGAAAACCGCTTTACAGGAGAAGAAGATCCCCCCCTGACACCAGAGGGACGGAAAGAAGCCCAAAAGGCCGGTGAAAAATTAAAGGATACGAGATTTTCGCAGGGCTTCACTTCCGTGCTGCAGCGCGCTATCGACACGATGCAGATCCTGCTGGACGCATCCGGTCAGCACGGCCTGCCGGTAATCCGTAACCGGGCACTGAATGAGCGGAACTATGGAAACCTCCAGGGATTGAATAAAGATGAAATAGCACGGCAATACGGCGACGAACAGGTGAATATCTGGCGGCGCAGTTACTCCGTCCGGCCGCCCGGCGGAGAAAGCCTTGAAGATACCAGCCATCGGGTCATCCCCTATTATCAACAAAACATCGAACCGCTGCTGCGGAAAGGGGAAAACATACTGATCGTCGCACATGGCAATAGCCTCCGGTCGCTAGTCCAATACCTCGAAAACATCAATGGAGAAGACATTTCACATTTCGAATTACCAACCGGAGCACCGCGTCGATATGTGCTCGACGAACAGCTGCACATAGAGCAGAAAGGTTATCTGTAACGGGCGCCAGCCCAACCTCACCGCGACTAAAGCCTGGCGGATGACACAGCCCCATAACCCATAAGCAAGGCTATTCGCTCAGCACGATAAATTCCGATAAAAGGGATGGAGAAGCTTCATACAGATCGCGGATAAACCGGGGTCCTCGTGCCGCATACCAGGGCATAAAGTTCTCTACTCTTTCCTGCAGACCTCCCGTTGGAAAAAGCGCTGCTTTTAAGGCTTTCAGCTGCCTCTGCTGATCGGAGAACTTGCGCTTTTCGGCTTTCAGCAGTTTCTTTTCGAGGATGCGGAGGGGCTCCACAGCACGCGCCTGTAAAGCCGTCACATGCTGCTCCAGCGTTGGATCGACGGGTCTTGCCCGCTGCTTCAGCGTTTCGTAGTAATGGTTGGCAGCCGCGATCTCTTCCGCCAGCGACAGGTCATGCGTGGAGTCCCGACGGACAAGCAGATTGATCAGTTCCATTTCCGGCAGGAATAATTCTGCGATGGAAAGGCCCATTTTGTCTGCCTTTTCCTTCCATTGCTTTTCGATCAGCAGAAAAGAATTACGGAGGATCAACACGGGGAAAGGAACACGATACGCATCGAAAAGATCCTTCAGCTCCAGCCAGTACGCCGTCTCACCGCCGCCGCCGATAAACGCGATATTGGGCAGGATCGTCTCCTGGTAAAGCCCGCGCAGGATCACGTTGGGACTAAACCGTTCGGGATGCTGCTGCAGTTCGTCACGCAGCTGCGCTTCGGTAAAGACAAGCTCGCTGTCGTGAATGGCATAACGGTCATGGACCTGCTCAATACGCCCCCGCAGGTTATCTTTCAGGTAGAACAAATTGATCGACCGCGGATTTGCCTGAACTTTATAGTGCTCAGACAGGCGATCGATGGTCGAACCAACGATCTGCGAAGGTTTCTGCTGAAAAAGATCCTGTTCGAAAATAGGGATCATCGCTCTTTTCAGCGCCGCGTGATCCGGGATAAGGACTACCAGTCCATATTCAGCAAACAGATGATGCAGCAGCCGCTGTTTACCTGTCTGGATATTGGGGCTGCTCAGATAAGCTTCCCTTAAGAAAGCAAGCAGCTCTTTTCCATAAGGCAGAACCGATAACTCGCCTTCGATCCGATACAATATCTTATCCAGACCTTTAGGCGACATCCGGCCGACGGCGCCGGTCTGCTTCGTATCCCAAACCAAGGTCTCTCCTCCAAGATAGATCTGTCCCAGCTCTTCAAGGTCAGCGTCTTCACTGCCCATATAAAAGACCGGAACAAAATGACAGTCTGGATGCCGATCGGAAAGATCAGCAGCCAGGCGTATGATATGCAGTATTTTGTAGATGAAATATAAATGGCCGGTAAAGATCGCCGGCTGATGGGCCGTGACAACAGTAAAGGTATTCTCTTCCTTCAGTCGTTGAATGTTCTGGCTGACCAGCGTACCGGGCGGGAGAGCCGCGTATTGCTCTTCCAACACACTGACCAGCGTCTTTCTATCTACCGGGGAAAGCTTCCGCGCTTCAAGCGACGCATCCAGCCCTTCCCAACTGACCGGATGGGCATAAAAAGAAGACAAGGCCTCTGCCCGGTCCAGATAATCCGTGATAATACGGGAAAAATAGCCTGTCTGCCGGTATGAAAGATGAGTCGTTGTCCAGTCCATAAGAGTAGTGGGGCGAATTTATCACAAAAATGTCGATCCGCAACTACAACATACATGTGGGGTAAATGTTCGGGATAAGCGCCTGCTTCCCCGATACTTAGTATGGCCGCCCCCGTCCACATGCATCATCCCTGTCGGAACCGTACAGCAACCCATCAGCCAACCCGATCAACACCAGCGCAAACCAGAGCCGTACACGCCCTAAAGCACCTGGAAACCGTAGGCATAAGGGTCATCTTCCGGATCGATGGAGATCGTATTGTATCCATAGATCTTGGCCC
>JAATGQ010000109.1 GCA_015654595.1 Chitinophagales bacterium
CGCCTTTTGTTCGCGCGTAAAATGCCCGGTGGACGGGACGGTCCGGGTAACGTCTGCGGAGTAGCCGTGGTATTCCGCGCCGATGTCCATCAGCACCATGTCTTTACCGATATTGATCCGGTTGTTCGTTTCATAATGGAGGGTGCAGCCATTAGCGCCTGCGCCGACGATGGAGGGATAGCCGACATACTCCGCCCCCAGTTTTTTGTGTACGAACTCCTGTATGCCCTGCAGCTCCCTTTCCGAAATGCCCGGATGAATGGCTTTCATCGCTTCGTTGTGGCCAAGGCAGGAGATCCTGATGACCTTTCGCATCAGGGTCATTTCTTCCGGTGTCTTTATTTCACGAAGCGTTGCCGTCAACTGAGCAAAGAGATAAGTATTCCATTTGACATCGTCAAGTTTTTGGCGGAGGGAGACGAGGTCGTCTGAGTCTTTGACGGCCAGGAAGACATTGGCATCTTCATCGTCGCGGAGTCTGGCGTCCTGCTTCATCCTTTCCTGCAGAATGCTTTTTAGTTGAGAGAGGTTGGCGGGTCTTGCCCATTTTGCAAGGGCCCGGATCAACTCGTCGGCGGGAAAATTAAAGCTGGCAGGAAGCGCCGCTTTTTTCCTGAATGCTTCGGTCAGGCTGTAGAGGCTGCCTTTGTCGGCTGAATCTTCGTGGATGTCATCCGGAAGCTGCTGGAAAATGATATGGCTAAAAGAAGAAAGGTCGATCGGATAGTCCTGAAATTCGCCGCCTGTATACACGCTGTCAAAACCCAGGTCAGTTTTTACCCCCTCCACGCCAAGCCGGTGACCCGTCCAGGTCTCCATATCCGGGTCACGGCGCTGCACAAAGAAAAGCTCCTTGTAAAAGCCGCCTTCCGGCGCTTTTTGCGGCTCCTTAAAGATCAGCAGCAGCGCATTGGGTTCCATATAGCCCGAAAAATAATAGAGATCCGGATTAGGGTGATAAGGATAATCGATATCATGGGAGAAATTGCGAATGGCGTAGGAAAAGATCACTGCCACCGAACCCGGCGGCATGAGCTCTCTCAGCGCTTCGCGGCGGGCGGCATGGAATTGTTTGGTCAGATAGTCAGCGGGAAGGTTTTCCTGTGTATGGCTTGTAAGAAAGAGCAGCAGGGCTGGAAAGAGTAAATAGTACTTTTTCATAAGCAGGTGACAAGTTTAAGGTTATGGTTATCGACAATTAACTAACTTTGTTAGCAAATTGTTGTGGTATGAAACGTTCTGGTGCTGCTGATCTTCCCTTACACTATGGCTATGTTCCTCAATGGCTGGCCGATCGTATGGCTAAGCTTGGCCTGGCGGTGACAGAAGTGCTGCTGGCTGAATATGGCCGGGCAGAAGTGCTCCGCCGTCTATCCGACCCCTTCTGGTTTCAGAGCCTGGGCGCCGTTATGGGGATGGATTGGCATTCATCCGGTATTACTACCTCTGTAATGGGTGCTCTTAAAAGGGCGATCAATCCCCTTTCCCGTGAACTGGGTCTCTATATTTGCGGCGGAAAAGGAAAATTTTCCCGCCAGGCGCCGGATGAGATAAGAAAGGTATGTGAAAGTACTGGTTTGGATGCGGTATCGTTGGTCCGCAGCAGCAAGCTTAGTGCAAAAGTTGACAATACTGTTGTTCAGGATGGGTTTCAGCTATATATGCACTGCTTTGTGCTTAGCAGTGAAGGAGAGTGGACGGTCATACAACAGGGGATGAGCGTCGGCAGTTCGATGGCAAGGCGGTATCACTGGCATTCCGCGGGGCTGGCCAGTTTTGTCGAAGATCCTCATACGGCTATCTGCGGCGTGAACCAGGGCGAGATCCTGAATCTGTCTGACCGGCAGGCGGATGGGGCGCGCAAGGCAGCGCTTTCCATTACGCGCGAGAAGCCCGAACTGATGATGCGGGATATACAGCAGTTGGTCCTGCCGGTGCGGCAAGAGGGCCGGCGGTTGGTCCTTCCTTCCCATCACGATGTCCGGAGCGAGGATGTCGATCTCCGTCGGCTCGGCGCTTTGCTTTGGCTGGCACATGAACGGCAGCCGCAGGATTTCGAGGAGCTGGTTTTACTGGAAGGCGTTGGTCCGCGGACGCTGCAGTCGCTGGCGCTGGTTGGGGAGGTCATCCATGGAGCTCCGGCGAGGTTTCGCGATCCCGCGCGTTTTGCCTTTGCGCATGGGGGTAAGGACGGGCATCCATTTCCTGTTCCAATAGACGTCTACGACGAAACGATAAAGATCCTTCAGACCGCGGTTCAGAAAGCAAAGGTCGGGGAATCCGAAAAACTCGATTCGATCCGGAAGTTGAATGAACTTGCCGTGAAGGCTGAAGAGAGCTTTATACCTTCGAATGAAGGGTTGGATACAGTGATAGCAAAAGAAAGGAAAGATTCCTGGAAATATGGGGGACGCACGGTTTTTGGCAAAGAAAAGCCGCCGCCGGGCGAGGAAAAAAGCAAACAGCTTTTTCTTTTCTGAGGGAGTGCTGGTTCTGAGGGTAGTGCTGGTTCTGAAGAGAGTGTCAGGAGCTCTCTACGACGCTGCATTTCCCGATATGCCGATTCGTCTTATATCTTTTTGCGTCCCGATTTACCCGGGACTTTCAGGTCCGGGTTCTTTGCGAGCAATACCCCGGCTTTCCGTTGTGTTTCCTGCGCCATCAACCAATGGCGGATCAGTTTCTTCAACGCCTTTGCTTTTTCGGCGTTTTCTTTTGTGGAGTCATTCATAATCAGTGTCCTTAAGCCTTTGTCGAAATGTTATGTAAGCGGGATAAAATTACGACAGCTATGCGCAGAATAAAACACTGCCTATCAGGGATTCGAATCGCTAATGGTTTTCTTTAGATTTTATTTTCTGACGCTTTAGATCATTCGTAGAACAATATGGAGGCCTGGTTTGCCTTTTGCATTGCTTTAGCAAAAAACTGCTACTATGCCAGAAGGGCCTTCCATCGTGATCCTTAAAGAAGAGGTGCAGTTATTTGCCGGAAAGAAGATCCTTGAAGTTACCGGGAATACGAAAGAAGACAAAGCGCTGCTCAACGGTAAAAAGGTCGTTTCCTTTGAGAGCTGGGGAAAACATTTCCTTATCCGGCTGCAGGGGTTGACTGTCAAGATACATTTTTTGCTGTTTGGTTCCTACAGCATCAATGAAATGCGAAAGCCAAACCCAAGGCTGCATTTAAAATTCTCCAACGGCGATCTTTATCTGTATAGCTGTTCGGTTAAATTGTTTACCGAGGACCCGGATGCGGTATATGACTGGAGCGCTGATGTGATGAATGACAACTGGTCGCCGGCAAAGGCCCGCAAAAAGCTAAAAGCGCTGCCTGATGCGCTGGCTTGTGATGCTTTGCTGAACCAGGAAATCTTTGCAGGGGTGGGAAACATCATCAAAAATGAAGTCTTATTCCGCATCCGTGTACATCCCGAAAGTCTGATCGGCGCGCTTCCGCCGCGAAAATTGACGGAGTTGATCGCAGAAGCGCGAAAGTACAGTTTTCAGTTCCTGGAGTGGAAAAAAGCATTCGAGTTGAAGAAGCATTGGCTGGCCCATACGAAAACCTGTTGCCCGCGCTGTCATATACCTTTCGTTAAAGAAAAGCATTTGGGTAAAACAAAGCGCAGGGCGTTCTTTTGCGAGAACTGCCAGGTCCGCTATCCACAGCCGGCTATACTTGCGCCTCGGCTGCCCCCCTCACGCAAGATCTTGCTGAAATGCGCTGGCCAGGGCAATGTTGTCCCGGCCAAACGCTCCGGCGGCAAGAGATCAATCCCTCTTTAATATTGATATACTTTGTTTGCCCTGCGGCGTTACCAGCGTCAGCCAGTAGACCCCATTGGGCAGTCGTCCTGCAAGCGGCAGTGCATACAGTGTACTACCTTGCTGGAGGGACAAAGATTCCGGCAGGATCGTTTTGCCACTGATATCCCTTATAAAGAGCTGTAAGTAAACTTCCCATCCAGGTCCACCATGGCCAGGAAGGTGTAGTATTTTTTCTATTGCGGGAATTATTTTTTACTACATGCTGTATGCGCCATAATAGGCTGCGCCCTGCAATGCCATTTTATCATTTAGAACGACGTGAACAGGTACTTTATCAGAGAGTTCGTGCATACGACCATTATTGTCAAAATTTTTCTTCCAGTTATCTGTCTGCAGTAAGGGAAGGATCTTGGGCGGGATACCGCCTGCAATGTAGAGACCGCCTGTGGCCATGAGTTTCAGGATGAGGCTGGAAGACTCTGTTGCAAGATAGCGGACGAACAGTTCCATCGTTTCTGCGCAGAGCAGGTCTTCGTGTTTCAATGCCGATTGACTGATGACTGCAGCGGGATCCTGGTCCTTCATTTTTTCGGTCAGCCATTCGGGTGAGGTTTGATTGCGGCCTTCTGTAAGGAAGCGGAAAATATTTTTGATGCCCATACCGGAAACAACGCGTTCCCAGCTGACATGACCATATTGTTTTTGTAAGAAGTAGAAAAGTTCGACGTCTTGTTTTGTCCTGGGAGCGAAGTCACTGTGACCGCCTTCTGTGGCAAAAGGATGATATCGCTGGCCATCCCAGTATAGTCCGGCTTGGCCGAGTCCTGTGCCGGGTGCGATGATGGCGATGTTGCCAACCGGGTCGGGGTCGCCTTCGGCCAGGGTTGTCCTTTGTTCCGCCGTTAGTCCTGCCAGGCCATAGGCCGTGGCTTCGAGATCGTTTGTAAAACATACGGGAACGCCCATTTCCTTACTCATGATCTCAGTGTCGAGGACCCAGGGGAGGTTGGTGAGTTTGCTTTTGCCGCCGACGACCGGGCCGGCCACTGCTGCGCTGATCCGGTCGGGCATCCTGCCGGCTGTAAAATCGCGGATGATCTCCTGCAAAGATGGGTGTTCCTTTGAAACGTATCTTTTTTCCTGGAGTATGTTAAGTCCGTCGGCGTCGACCTGGTATAGTGCAATATTGACCTTGGTGCCGCCGATGTCGGCTGCCAGGATCCGGGTTCCATTTTTTACGTCAGTTGTGTCCTTTTTAAACGCGATAGGTACGACCGGTTTTGCTGCCATGCTATTAGAATTTGAATGCTTCGGTGTTAAAGTTACATATTGCGGCGATATTGTCCGCCAACTTCGTATAAAGCGTTCGTAATTTCTCCCAGTGAGCAGTATTTGACGGTCTCCATGAGTTCTTCAAAGAGGTTCCCGTTGTCGATGGCCACGGTTTTAAGCCGTTCCAGCATTTCGGGCCGCCGGTGGGTATTCCGCTGATGGAAAGCGACCAGGTTTTCGATTTGTTTATCTTTTTCTTCTTTTGTGCTCCGGATCACCTCGCCGGGCAGAACGGTGGGTGATCCTTTGCTGTTGAGGAATGTATTGACGCCGATGATCGGCAGTTCGCCGTTATGTTTAAGACTTTCGTAGTACAGGCTTTCTTCCTGTATCTTATTGCGCTGGTACATGCGTTCCATTGCACCTAACACTCCACCCCGTTGGGTTATCCTGTCGAATTCCGCGAGTACGGCAGCTTCTACCAGGTCGGTCAGCTCTTCGATCACAAAGCTGCCCTGGATAAAGTTTTCTGTGCGGGTGCTGCCCAGTTCCCGGTTGATGATCAGTTGTATGGCCATGGCTCTGCGGACGCTTTCTTCCGTAGGAGTGGTTATGGCTTCGTCATAGGCGTTTGTGTGCAGCGAGCTGCAATTGTCGTAGATCGCATAAAGGGCCTGCAGGGTCGTTCGGATATCGTTGAAGTCGATTTCCTGGGCATGCAGGCTGCGGCCGCTGGTTTGGATATGGTATTTCAGTTTTTGCGAACGGGCGTTGCCTTTATACAGGTGTTTGATCGCTTTGGCCCAGATGCGGCGGGCCACTCTTCCGATAACGCTGTATTCCGGGTCCATCCCGTTGCTAAAGAAAAAGGACAGGTTGGGTGCGAAGTCGTCGATCTTCATTCCGCGGCTAAGATAATATTCGACGTAAGTAAAGCCATTGGCAAGCGTAAAGGCCAGTTGTGTGATCGGATTGGCGCCGGCTTCTGCGATATGATAGCCGCTGATCGATACACTGTAAAAGTTGCGGACTTTTTTTTCGATGAACCATGCCTGTACGTCGCCCATCAGGCGAAGTGCAAACTCGGTGTTGAAGATACAGGTGTTTTGCGCCTGGTCTTCTTTCAGGATGTCGGCCTGAACGGTGCCTCTGACCTGGGAGAGCGCTTCGGCTTTTATCGTATCATAGACCTCTTTTGGAAGCATGTCGCTGCCGCTGAGCCCCAGCAGCGTGAGGCCGAGACCGTTGTTGCCTTCGGGGAGATCGCCGGCATAAAGGGGGTTGCCTGGAGCTTGCGCTCCCGCCTTTTCCGCGCCTGCCGCACTTTCCTGTGCGGCGAGATATTTTTCGCACTGCTGGTCTATTGCGGCATTCATAAAAAAGGCAAGGAGGATCGGGGCCGGTCCGTTGATCGTCATACTGACCGAGGTGCGCGGATCGCAAAGATCAAAGCCGCTGTATAGTTTTTTTGCGTCGTCGACGGTTGCGATACTGACGCCGGCGTTGCCGATCTTGCCGTAGATATCGGGCCGGTAGTCGGGGTCTTCTCCGTAGAGGGTCACGGAATCAAAAGCGGTGCTGAGTCTTTTGGCCGGTTGTCCTGCGGAGACATAGTGAAACCGCCGGTTTGTCCTTTCCGGACCGCCTTCTCCTGCAAACATTCTTGTGGGGTCTTCTTCCGACCTTTTCAGCGGGAATACGCCCGCTGTGTATGGAAATTTTCCGGGCAGGTTCTCCTGCAATCTCCAGCGGAGTATATCCCCCCAGTCCTTGTAGCGGGGCAGCGCAACTCTTGAGATCCTTGTTCCCGAGAGGGACTCGCTGAAGAGGGGTTGACTGATGACCTTGCCTCTGACGTCGTAGTCGAAGGTGTCCCGTTGGTAAAGCGCTTTCAGGTCCGGCCATTCTTCGATCAGCTTTTTGCAGAGCGGGTAGAGCTGCTGCTGTAGCTGTTGCCTGCGTTCTTCCAGTGTTGCGCGGGCCGGGGAATTGAGTTCCAGACTTTCCAGCACGCCATCCAGCTGATAAAGTTTTGTGGCGACGATGGCCTGCTCTTCCGTCCTGCGGTTGTATTCACGGATGGCGCCGCTGATCTCCGAAAGGTAGCGGGCTCTTGAAGGCGGAAGGATCTGTGATTGCGTGGTCGTGTCTCCGATATGAGGATGTATTTCCAGCTGACCAAAGGCGATCCCTGTCTTTTGCCGGATGGCAGTCATCAGCCTTTCTAAGAGCTCGTTGACCCCGGCATCGTTGAATTGTGCGGCGATGGTGGCGAGGACAGGAAGTTCGCCGTCTTTGGCGGTCCAAAGACCATGGTTTCTTTTATACTGCTTGCGGATATCATGAAGGGCGTCCTGTGCGCCGGCCTTGTCAAATTTGTTGAGAACGACCAGGTCGGCATAGTCGAGCATATTGATCTTTTCCAGCTGTGAGGCGGCGCCATATTCCGGGGTCATCACATAGATGCTGATGCCGGCGTGTTCGAGGATCGAAGCGTCGCTTTGTCCCGTCCCTGCCGATTCCAGGATGACGAGGTCGTAGGCCGCGGCTTTGCAAATGTCTATCGCCTCCTGGACGTGGGCGCTCAGCGCTTTGTCGCTGTCGCGGGTTGCCAGGCTGCGCATATAAACGCGGGGGTTCGAAATCGCGTTCATTCGTATCCGGTCGCCAAGCAGTGCGCCGCCGGTCTTTTTCTTGGATGGGTCGACGGAGATGACGGCGAGGGTCTTGTCGGGAAATGCGTTGAGATAACGACGAACCAATTCATCGGTTACTGATGATTTACCGGCGCCGCCGGTACCGGTGATGCCGACCACAGGGGGTGCGACAGCCGCCGTCGGCGTTGTCCATGCTATGGTTTCCGCTGCACCCGTGGGCTTTCCGATCGCCGCGAAACTGCCTTCCGCCACCGCCATGCCAGGCTCGTCATTGGCCACCGCATTGGCTACCCCATTTTCCGCATTGGTGATGGCCCGCGCGATCTTGCGGATATCACGCCATTCGCCGAGCTTTAGCTGGCTGGTATATTTTTCCGGGTTTCCGTTGAGCGGAAAATCGCACTGGCGGATCACGTCTTCGATCATCCCTTCGAGACCCATCTTCCGTCCGTCGTCGGGGGAATAGATCCGGGTAATCCCGTACTGATGCAGCTCTTCTATTTCCTGGGGCAGGATCGTCCCGCCGCCGCCGCCAAAAAGCCGGATATGCCCGCATCCGTTCTCGTCAAGCAGATCCTTCATGTACTTGAAGAATTCCATATGACCGCCCTGGTAGGAGGTGACGGCTATACCTTGTACGTCTTCCTCGATCGCGCATTCGACGATCTCTGCGACCGAGCGGTTGTGGCCCAGATGGATGATCTCTGCTCCCTGGGATTGGAGGATACGTCTCATGATATTGATGGCGGCATCATGGCCATCGAAAAGTGCGGCCGCGGTAACGATGCGGACTTTGTGCCGGGGAGTATAACTCATAGTATAAACATTTGACAAGCAATCAAATTTACTCAAAAAAACTAACAGTCATTAGTTTTTGATTTCGGTGCGGACGGGGAGTGTTGGGACGCCTGGGCAAAAAGGCGGCTCCGTTGCCGGCGTTCAATTTATATGTCTGGGAATACCCCGATTGAGCAGGTTGGGAAGCGGGGCGGAGCAAAAAAATATTCTTTGCCATTGAAAAAAATGTTAATTTGTATTCATTGAAACGATTGGCCACCATACTGCTCATAGGTATCCTGTTCTTTAACTGGTACGGCTACCAGTTATTCAGCGACTATCTCCAGGATCTTGCACAACGCAGGTTGGAAGCCAGTCTTGATAAGAATGAATACGACGAATCCCAGCTCGTTCCGCTAAAACTTCCCGTTACAAATCTCGCCTATTATAATAATGACCCTGTTTTCGAACGCGTCAACGGACAGGTCGAGATCGGCGGTATCAGCTACCGCTATGTCAAGCGCCGTATCTTCCGGGATTCGCTGGAATATTTATGTATCCCTGACCAGCAGGGAATGCGGCTGCGCAGCGACAAGAATGAATTCTACCGCCTTGTCAACGACTTGACACACAATGGACAAAAGAAGAATGCCCCTCATAGTTTTAAAAGCATTGTAAAAGACTATTGCCCGTCTGAAATTTCGATCATTACCAGGACGGTTGAAAGCGTTTCCCCAACGTTTCAGCTTCCAACAAAAGCTCGTCTTTTGACAGGTTATTCCCTCAGAACAGAGAACCCGCCGGACGAGGCTCCTGCCCTATCCTGATTTAACCGTCTGCTCCCTGCTGCAGATGGGTGTGCGGCAACGGTGACCGCAGTCCTCTTCCCATACAAGAACAACAACGCTCGTAGCCGGCAGCCCGGTACCGAGAAAATGCATTGAATGAAAATCTATTCCAGTGACGGGGCCACGGTACCCGCGCAAATGTCGCATACTATCCTGCGTATTGCAGCGGCTATGTGTTTTATCGGTCACGGGGCGTTTGGGATCATTACAAAGCCCGTCTGGTGTAACTACTTTGCCGTGTTTGGTATCGGTCACGATACGGCCTATCATCTCATGCCTATCGTTGGGACGCTGGATATCCTGTTGGGACTGTCCTTATTGGTCTATCCCACCGCGGCAGCCGCTGGCTGGCTGGTCATCTGGGGAGTAGTTACAGCATTGCTGAGGCCTCTTTCCGGGGAGCCTTTTGCCGAACTGATAGAAAGAGCCGGCAATTACGGGGCGCCGCTTGCGCTGTTGCTCCTTTCTGCAACAGCAGAACGGGAATCACGGCGTCTGTCCGCCAGGGGGTCATTGTCAGCGGTTCAGCAACCCGAAAGCCTGCCTTCCGAAAGATATTCATTCGGCGACCATCCGTCGGGAAGTGGATGGTCCGAAGAGCAGTCATCCGGCCGTCTGTCGGGAAGCGCGTGGTCCGAAGGGCAGTCGTCCGACCGTCCGTCGGGAAGTGGATGGTCCGAAGGGCAGTCATCCGGCCGGCCGTCGGGAAGTGGATGGTCCGAAGAGCAGTCATCCCGCAACCAGCGGCGCCGCAACCTTTGGGGCCGCCTTAAGCCAAATCCAGACCCCGACAGCAAAACGATGCAACGGGTAACCCTCTGCCTCCGCATCGCGGTTTTCCTCTTGCTGGTTGGTCACGGCTGGCTTAATCTGATAGAAAAGAAAGGATTGATCCAACAATATACGGGACTCGGCTTCTCCGATCCCTTGATCGTGGCCCACTATGCCGGTCTGTTCGAAATAGCAGCGGCACTGGCCATCCTTATCCGACCCATTACTGCCCTGCTGATGATCCTTTTTGTATGGAAGATGGGAACAGAGCTGTTCTATCCGCATTGGGAAATATTCGAATGGGTGGAACGAGGCGGAAGCTATGGTTGTCTTCTGGCACTTTGGGTAATTGAAACGTCCGTCCGGCAGACCAGGAAAACGCCGGCAACATCGGTATCTATACTTTAAAAAAAATAAAGCGATTGCCATGTCTATTCTTACAGAACCCATCGGAAGCATCCCCCGGCCAGTAGAACTGGTAGAAGGATTAAAAGCCTTTGCCAGCGGCGCCATCGACCAGCAGGAATTGGAGATCCTGCAAAAAAGGGCGTTAAAAGACACCATCCTCCGGATGGAACAAACCGGCTCTCCCGTCCTGTCGGATGGAGAACAGACCAAACCCAGCTTTGCGACTTATCCTATCCATGGACTGAAAGACCTTGACCCCAATGGAGTCGTTATCCCTTTTAAAGACGGGCATACCCGCCAGCTGCCCCGGCTGACAAAAGGCCCCTTCCGCTACCGGCAGTATGCCGCAGACTTTTTAAGAACGGCCCGCACCCTTACGTCGATGCCCGTAAAGCAGGCCGTCATCTCCGCCTCTGCGCTGAGCCTTTTATATCCCGCAGAAGGGATCGAAGGCTATAGCCAGGCCGCTTTTATACAAGACCTTCTCGACGAACAGGAAAAAGATATCCGCCAAAGCCTGGAGGCAGGCGCGCACAACGTACAGATCGATTTTACCGAAGCCCGGCTTTCCTTAAAGCTGGATCCCAGCAAGGGGCTTCTAAAATCATTTATCGATCTGAACAACCAGGTGCTGAGCCGCCTATCTGCGTCGGAAAGAAGACATATCGGCGTTCATAGCTGCCCGGGCGGGGATCATGATTCCACCCACAGCGCCGATATTCACTATGAAGAACTGTTGCCTTTATTGTTTGAGTTAAATGCAACCAGCTTTTACCTGCAGTTTGCCAGTGAAGAAGACCATCGGGCCGTCCTGGAAGTAATAAAAGATTCGCTGCGCCCCGGGCAACGCGTGTTCATCGGCGTTACGGATGTGCTAAGC
Organism: Chitinophagales bacterium; assembly: GCA_015654595.1. Classification (GTDB taxonomy): domain Bacteria; phylum Bacteroidota; class Bacteroidia; order Chitinophagales; family Chitinophagaceae; genus Puia. Next base: position 11,384 of record JAATGQ010000109.1, read on the forward strand.
CCGACCATCGAGACCGCGGAAGACATTCGTGAACTGATCCTCGAGGCTTCGTCCTATATACCGATGGAGCAGCTCGGAACAACTGACGACTGTGGTTTCTCTCCGTTTGCCGACGATCTGTCGACAAGCCGTGACATCGCTTTCGAAAAGATCCGGGCAAGAGTCGAAGGAACGAAGATGGCTGAAAAGAAACTACAACGTCTGCAAGTGGCTTTCTAAAGAGATTTTACCATTCAAAACTAAAATCCCAAGCCAGCTGCTTATGATCAATACCAAAACAATCGCTCTTCTTGCCGTGGCGGCATTATGCCTGCTGCGGCCTATGAAGGGCTTCGCCCAAACAGACGACGACGCACTCATGATGGCCAAAAAGAACCTTTGTATCAATCCAACCTACAGCTATAGCAGCTGGGACCACTACTGGGAGGGGACTTTCAAACGGAACAACCTCAACCTGGGAACAGTATCCACGCAGTCTGTATCGCTGATGGGCAACTATGGCATCACCGGGAAACTCAATTTCCTGGTGGGTGCGCCCTATGTCTGGACGCATGCCAGCGCGGGCACCCTAGCGGGGATGCACGGGGTACAGGATCTCTCCGCCTGGGTCAAATGGCTGGCGCTTTCGCCAAAGGTTGGGAACGGCGTCGTCTCTGTATTCCTATTAGGCGGCACTTCACTGCCGCTGACCAACTACCTCGCAGACTATCTGCCGCTGTCGATCGGTCTTCACAGCAAGACCTTTTCCGGAAGATTGATGGTAGACTATCAGCTCGGCAAATTTTTTGCCACGGCGTCCGGCACCTATACATATAGGGACGATATCACAGTCGATCGTACCGCCTACTATACGACGACGCTGCACCAGACGAATAAAGTCTATATGCCGAACGTAGAGTCGGTCAACTTTCGTACGGGCTATCGCAGCAACCGCTGGATCATCGAGGCGCTCTTCTCCGATATGATCACGCTTGGCGGTTTTGATATCCGGAAGAACGACATGCCTTTCCCAAGCAATAAGATGGAGTCGACGATGGTCGGCGTGCATGTAAAATATGTCACGCCTATAAAGCATCTTGAGGTTTCGGCAGAAGGCAGCTATACCGTTGCCGGCAGAAACGTCGGACAGTCAAAAAGCGTTGACGCCGGCATCCTGTATATTCTCGATTTTTCAAAATCTAAAACCAAACAGCCATGATGGTAAAATCTGCATTCCGCCTGCTGTGGCTGTTGGTTCTCATAGCCGTAATGAGCGCCTGTAACAAAAGCGTCTCTGACCGGACCGCCAACCTGCCGCCGCTGGCTCCCTCCAACCAGGATCTGAACGCCGGCAGCTGGTTACCCATATTGCTTTCAAGACCCGATACCTTTGCTGTGGCTGCTCCTGCCGCGACGAGTTCGCCGGCATACGCCGCCGATCTGAATGAGATCAAAGGCTATCAACACAGTATTACCAGCGATCAGCAAAGCAAGATAGACTATTGGGCTGCGGGCGGCGTACTTCGCTGGAACGAGTTATTGAGAGACCTGGTAGCCAAATACAACCTGCCGCCTTACCAGAACTCCGACGGGAGCTATCCCATACCCAGCAGTACTAACCCGTTTGCCTATCCCCTGTTCCCCTTCTCCAACCCTCCTTATGCGGCAAGGGCGTATGCGTATGTCAGCGCTGCGCAATATGATGCGCTGGTGGCCTGCTGGTTCTATAAACAAAAGTATAAGAGAGGTACTCCCTATAGCGTAGACTCTACTATAAAAGCGCTGGGAGGCAAGACGGCGCTGGCTTCCTATCCTTCGGAAGGAGCCGTATTGGCGGGTGTGGCAGCAGAAATGATGCAGCTGCTCTTTCCCGACGAGATCGCTTTTGTGCAGCAAAAGCTGCAGGAACAGGAACAAAGCCTGATCATGTCGGGCGCTGCGGCCCGCAGCGATGTTACGGCTGGAGAAGCGCTTGGCCGCCAGGTGGCCGACCTGTTTATCGCCCGCGCAAGAGGCGACAATGCCGGTAAGGCCGTAGGAACTCCAACCGACTGGGCAAACTTTTCGACAGCAGCGGAAGCAAAAAACCAGGTTCCCTGGATAAGTCTCGAGACCCCGGCAAGACCGCCGATGCTGCCTTTGTTCGGGAAGGTGAAAGGATTCTTATGCGACTCTGCGGCGGTCGTCGCGTTACGTCCCGGACCTCCGCCTTCTACCAGCAGCGATTCGATGAAAGAAGCAACGCTGGCGGCTTATAATACGATCAAAAATCCAACCCGTGAACAAACGAGGATCGTCCAGTTCTGGGCAGACGGCATCGGCACTTATACTCCGCCTGGTCACTGGAATGCTATCGCAGCACAGGATTTTATCGGTCAGAACTATAGTGAAGTGAGATGGGCGCGTAACATGGCCTTGCTTAATATGGCAGAAATGGATGCCGGCATTGTTTGCTGGGATATCAAATATTTCTATTTCAACCCGCGACCAACGCAGATGAATCCAGCGATCAAGACGCTGACGGGTGTCCCCAACTTCCCTTCTTATGTTTCGGGACACTCGATGTTCAGCTCTGCTGCGGCTGCGATCCTTGGGCATCTGATCCCTGCAAGGGCTGGCGCTTATCAGAGCATGGCGCAGCAGGCGGCCGACTCAAGGGTCTATGCGGGTATTCATTATCAGATCGACTGTACAGTGGGGATGACGGTTGGACAAAACGTAGGTAATTATGCTGTCAAACGGGCAACGCTTGACGGAGCAGAATAAAGATTTTGCATAAAGCAAAGTTAAGCATCGAAACGCCGCTATTCTTAGCGGTGTTTCACTTTTTAGGGGCCTGTCGGGGCCCTCGCGCCAGATAAATATAATTAAACTTTTTATATATGTCCCGGTTTGGACTATCTTTCGTCCATAACCTTTTTTTGTGAGGCCCGCCCTGTTTCTTCTGCCGGCGCTGGCTTGCCCTGGCGCCCGAAGCGAAGAACAATCAATGTGCGCGAGTACCGGCGGGTCTTCTGGGACTCAATTAGCGGGAAATAACGCAGGATAATGGCATTTTTTTTATATTTATAAGACATTCGAGTGTATATGAAGAGATACTTCCCTCTTTTGCTGATTGTCCTGAACGTATATTTTTCTTTTGGACAAACGATCGTTACTACACCTCCTGACAAAATTTATGGGAAGTTATTTGTTGATGTACAGATGAACCGGGTCTTCGTGGACGGCAAGACATTTGTCGATTGTGTGCCCAAACGAAAGCCTGCGGACATCGTTTCAGACTACGAAACCGAAAAAGCACAACCCGGGTTTGATCTAAAGAAATATGTGCTCGATAATTTTGAACTGCCGGCATCGCTTGCAGACACCTATAAGACCAATACTTCCGAGGATGTCGTGACGCATATCCACAACCTATGGGCGGTCCTCAAACGGACGCCTGATAAGGCCGTAGAAGGAAGTTCGCTGCTCCCTTTACCGTATCCCTATATTGTGCCCGGCGGCAGGTTCCGTGAAGTATATTACTGGGACTCGTATTTTACGATGCTTGGTCTGAAGGAAAGCGGTGAGATCGAAATGATCGACGACATGGTAAAGAACTTTGCCTTTTTGATAGAAAACTACGGGCATATCCCAAACGGCAACCGAACGTATTATCTTGGCCGCTCGCAGCCTCCATTCTTTTCGGTGATGGTTGCCCTGCTGGCCGGAGCAAAGGGCGACAGCGTCTACCAGGAGTTTCTACCGGCGATGCAAAAAGAATATGCGTTCTGGATGGATGGGGCGGCAAAGCTGAAGCCCGGACAAGCCTATCGGCGGGTGGTCCGGCTTGGCAGCGGAGATATCCTCAACCGTTATTGGGATGATGCCACCGTTCCGCGTCAGGAGAGCTGGCGGGAAGACGTGCTGACAGCGCAGAAGTCGGGACGGGATAAAGTAGATATGTATGAAGAGCTGAGAGCTGCGGCCGAAAGCGGTATCGATTTCAGCAGCCGTTGGTTTGCCGATTCAAAAAACCTCGTTACCATACGAACCAGCGATCTTATCCCGCCGGATCTGAATGCGTTGCTTTATCATCTGGAATGGGCCATCTCGAAAGCTTTGCTGATGAATCATGATACGACGGCAGCCGAGTTTCGCCGCAAAGCGATCCGCAGAGGCCAGCTGATCGACAAATATTGCTGGAACAAGACGGAGAATTTTTATACCGACTATAACTTCAGGACCCGCAAACAAAGCAATCATATTACACCGGGAGGAATGTATCCTTTCTGCTTTGTAAATGAGCATCCCGACTACATGAGTTTTCTGGGTCAAAAGGTGGCCGACGTCATCCGGAAAAAACTGCTGCAGCCGGGCGGGGTCGCAGCCTCCGAATTTGATACCGGAGAACAATGGGATGCGCCCAATGGCTGGGCTCCATTGGAATGGATGACGATCTGGGGACTGGACCGCTGCGGTCAGAAAGACCTGGCGGCGGATATTGCCGGCCGCTGGGTCCGGCTAAATGAAAAAGTATACAAAGAAACGGGCCGGCTGATGGAGAAGTATAACGTTTCGGATATCAACAAAGAAGCTGGCGGAGGCGAGTATCCGGGACAGGACGGTTTTGGCTGGACCAATGGCGTTTTGCTGAAACTGATCGACAAATATCATCTTCCTAAAGAATAGTCCGTGATCCTTGGTTACCTTTGCCGAAATTTTTATTGATGTCCAGATCGCTGACCGTCCTCTTCCTGATAGCTATCGTATTTTCTGCCTGTTCCGGAGGGAATGTTACTTCGGACAGCAGTCTTCAGCGTTATTTCGATTCTGTCCATCTGAAAGGGACCTTTGCGCTGTTCGACAATGGCCAGGGGCATTTCACCATCTATAACCTGCCCAGGTACAAGGACAGTGCCTATTTGCCGGGCGCCACTTTCGATATCGTTGAAGCGCTGGTCGGTATCCAGACCGGGGTGATGAAGGACGACAGCGCTCTTACGTCTGCTTTCCGGGAAAAGGGAGACAGCAACACGCTGGCTTTCCGAAATCTGGCAGCCCGTATCGGTAGGGACACCCTGCAAAAGTGGGTCGATTCACTCCATTACGGCAATAAGTTGTTGAGCAGGGATTCCCTTGGCCGCCCGAGTTCCGATAAGCTGCTGATCACCTCCGACGAGCAGCTCGGACTTACCAAAAAGCTTTATTTCGATCAGCTTCCCTTTTACAAACGTCCTCAGCAGCTGGTCCGGAAGATGATGAATGCCGAAACCAACTCCAACTACGATCTCCGATACAAAACGGGTCAAACGACCTCCGACGGCAAAACGATCGGCTGGGCAGCAGGCTGGGTGGAAGAGAACAAGCACGTCTTTTTCTTTATCGTCAATGTAGAAGGGACCGATCCCGGCGCCGATCTGGGCGCCGCTGGTTTGAAGATCGCCAGGGGCATTCTGACCGAATGGGGATTTTTCCAGGGTAAAAAGTAGGAAAAAGTTAAAAATTGCTAAAATTCGATTGGCTTTCTTTTTGCAGCCGGTGATGCTTATCTTGCATACGTTTGGAGATGCGTTTACAACATATTGAATATCTTATTGGCCTGGCCGCACTGCCTGTTCTTCTGTTGTTTCTTTTTCTTCTGCTGCGCTGGAAGAGGAAGACCGCGGCTCAGATGGGTGATCCTGCCCTTGTAAAACAGTTGATCGGCAACTTTTCCCCGCTGAGGTTTCTGATAAAGGCAGGGCTGGCTATTCTGGCCTTTGCAGCCACGATCCTGGCCGCTGCTAACCTGCAAAAGCCCGGCGCGATGCAGAATATACAGCGGAAAGGGGTTGACGTTATGTTTGTCCTCGATGTGAGTAAGAGCATGCTGGCCCAGGATATCAAGCCCAGCCGGCTGGAAAAGGCCAAACAGCTTTTACTGCGTCTGTCGGACAAGCTGGATAATGACCGTCTTGGTCTGGTCCTTTTTGCCGGGAGAGCCTATATGCAGATGCCGCTGACCTCCGACCATGGCGCTGCCCGGATGTATATACAGGACGCGGGTCCCGATGTTGTACCCACACAGGGTACGGTTATCGCCGAAGCGTTAAAAATGGCCAACAGCGCCTTCAACAATAAAGAAAGAAAATACAAATCCATTCTGCTCATATCCGACGGCGAAGACCACGATCCGGATGCGTTAAAAGCCGCCAAAGAGCTGGCAAATGATGGCGTAATGATCAATACCATCGGTCTTGGTTCACCCGAAGGTTCGCCGATAACCGACCCCGCGACCGGTGAGGTCAAAAAAGACGCGCAGGGGAATACCGTTATCTCCAAATTGAACGAGGCGGAATTACAGCAATTATCGGCCGCCACCAATGGGCTATACCTTCGACTCGACAATGTCGACGATGCGCTGATCACGATGAGCCAGCAGCTCGACAGCGCGGAAAAGAAATCTATGAGCGATGCAGAATTCATCGACTATATCAGTCTCTTTCAGTGGTTTTTAGGAGCCGCATTGCTGCTGTTGCTGGTGGAATACTTCCTATCCGAGCGGCATAGGGAAAAGAAAGTTCCGGCGACGAAAGCTGTTCCGGTCCGGGCGCTGCTTTTACTGCTCCTTTGTACAGGCGCCCTGCTTCCCGCCGCAAAGGCGCAGAACAGCGATGCGCTTATCCGAAGCGGGAATCGTTACTACAAGAAAAAGCAGGTCGATCAGACCCTGAAGCAATACCAGTCTGCCGTTCAGAAAACGCCGGATAATCCGACCGCCAACTACAACCTGGGAAACGCCCAGTTCCGTAAAGACAGCTACGAAGACGCCGCAAAGTCTTATGATGCAACGATCGCCAACGCGAAAGACAAGGATATGAAAGAAAAAGGCTACTACAACAAGGGGGTAGCCATGGCGAAAGCAAAGAAGCTACAGGAAAGTATAGACGCCTGGAAATCAGCGCTCCGTATAAATGCTGACGACAGTGACGCCCGTGAAAACCTGCAAAAAGCGTTGATGCAGCAGAAGCAGCAGCAACAACAGCAGCAAAAGAATCAACAACAGCAGAAGAAAGATCAAAAAGATAAAAAGGACGAAAAGAAGAACCAGGATCAGCAGCAGCAACAACAGCAACAGCCTCAACAGCCAAAGCAGCAGCCCAGCCGGCTGAACAGGCAACAGGTAGAGCAGCTGTTAAAGGCCCTTCAGCAGAAGGAGAACGACCTGCAGAATAAAATGAACCAGAATAAGGTAAAAGCGCCTACCCAGCCCGAAAAAGACTGGTAGAAGGTGTCGAAAGTTTTACCTTTGTCCCATGCAGCTTTATTGTAATTCTCTTACCCGGTATTCGCGGTTAAAGACGCTCGAAGTAAAGATTGGCGACCTTGTTCTTGGCAATGACAACCCTATCCGGGTGCAGACGATGACGACGACCGATACCCTGGACACTCTCGCCACCGTCGAGCAGACGATCCGTTGTATCGAGGCGGGTGCAGAAATGGTCCGGATCACGGCTCCCAGCAAAAAGGAAGCGGAAAACCTGCTCGATATAAAGAACGAACTGCGCCGCAGAGGGTATACGACTCCCCTGGTTGCAGATATTCATTTTACGCCAAACGCTGCCGAAATTGCTGCCCGTATCATCGAAAAGGTGCGGATCAACCCAGGCAACTATATCGACAAAAAGAAGTTCGAATTCATCGAATATACCGATGCGGAATACAACGAAGAGATCGACCGCATCCGGGAGCGCTTTACCCCCCTGGTAAAGATATGTAAGGAGTATGGTACGGCGATGCGTATCGGTACCAACCACGGTTCGCTCAGCGACCGGATCATGAGCCGCTATGGCGATACGCCTATCGGGATGGTAGAAAGCGCGATGGAGTTCCTGCGGGTAGCCCGTGACGAGAGCTATCACAATGTTGTGCTTAGTATGAAGTCCAGCAATCCGCAGGTGATGGTGCAGGCCTACCGCGTACTTATCCAGAAAATGCAGGATGAGTTCGGGGTCTGCTATCCCCTTCATCTTGGCGTGACAGAGGCCGGTGACGGTGAAGACGGCCGCATCAAGTCGGCCATCGGTATCGGGACGCTGCTGGAAGACGGGATTGGCGATACTATCCGGGTTTCGCTGACAGAAGATCCCGAATTTGAGATCCCTGTCTGTAAAGACCTGGTGAAGAGATACCAGGACCTGGAAAAGTCGACGGCTGTATTGCCTTCTGCGCAGGAGATCCCTCCGATCGAAAAGATTCCCTACTCGCCGGTCGATTATCGTCGCCGATCCGCACATCCCGTCGGAAATATCGGTGGAAGCCAGGTGCCGGTCGTGATCGCCGACTTCAGTGCTTCCCAAAATATAGAACACAAGGATCTGGCGGCCATCGGCTATGCTTACGATGCTGTCAGCGACAAGTGGAATATCGGGGATGCTGCAGCCGACTATCTCTATACCGGTAAAAACCAGATCGGGTTCGAATTGCCGGGAACGGTAAGGATGATTTGCGATCAGGCTGTCTGGGCGGGCCTCTCCGAACGTACAGGAGTCTATCCCCTCTTCAAGTCTACAGAATATCCGGGAGCAAAGGACCGTTCCGGCGTACTCAATTTTGTATCGGTAAATGCTGCGGATGAAGAGTCGATAGAGCTGGCAAAGACGCTTCGCAACGACGAAACGGTGGTCCTGTGCTGCTGGTCTTCCCACCAGGAGGCAATGCTTAGCGTACGTCGTTTCGTGATGGAGCTGATGGCGCAGGGAATATTTGTTCCCGTGATCCTTGCCGTAGAAAGCAAGGACACAACGATCGACGAGCAGCTGATCCATTTTTCCGCGGAAGCCGGAGCGCTTTTACTCGACGGGATGGGGGACGGCATCTGGCTGATGAACGATCCCGAAAAGATCGTCAACACCCGTGTCAGCGGCAGAACCTATATGCCGACAAAGAACAACTATCAATTCCTCAACAATACCGCGTTTTCCATACTACAGGCTACGCGTACCCGAATTTCGCGTACCGAATACATTTCCTGCCCATCCTGCGGCCGGACACTCTTCGATCTGCAGGAGACGACGGCTAAGATCCGTTCCGTTACCCATCACCTTAAAGGGGTCAAAATTGCGATCATGGGCTGTATCGTGAATGGCCCCGGTGAAATGGCGGATGCCGATTTCGGTTATGTCGGCAGCGGCCCCGGTAAGATCACCCTTTACAGGGGAAAAGAAGTCGTAAAAAGATCCGTGGATTCCGCTATTGCCGTCGAAGAGCTTATTCATCTGTTAAAAGAAAGCGGCGCCTGGGTGGATCCCCTTGCTGTAGCCGGGATTTAGCAAGTATTTTCATATTTTACCTTCTAATTTATACTTTTGAACAAATCTTGCTGTGAATCGCATTGACAGGCTCCATGCCATACTCACCCATCTGCAGAGCAAGCGAAAAGTGACGGCGCAGGAATTGGCCGATCGCTTTAGTATCAGTCTGCGGACGGTATACAGGGACGTAAAGGCCCTGGACGAATCGGGCGTACCTGTCATTGGCGAGGCGGGCAATGGCTATACGATCATGGAGGGCTACCGGCTTCCGCCGGTAATGTTTACACAGGAGGAGGCCAGCGCCTTGCTGCTGGGCGCCAAACTAGCCGAGCAGTTCACCGACGGTTCCGTCAAACGCCATTTCAATGCCGCCTTATTCAAGATAAAAGCCGTTTTGCGTACCGATGACAAGGAGTATGTGGACAGCCTTACCGATTCCGTTGCTGTCATCGCCCGTTTTGCACCCGACACAGACTCTTCCCGGCAGTATCTTTCGCTTTTGCAGCAGGCTGTCGTTCATAAGCGGATGATCTTATTACAGTATCGCGCCAAGAATAATGAAGAGATCACAAAAAGACGAATAGAACCGATAGGGCTGCTGCTTTATGGCGGCGCCTGGCATCTCATCGGCTGGTGCCATCTGCGCAATGACTATCGTGATTTCCGGCTGAGCCGTATGATCGCGATCACACTGGAAGACGAGCTGTTCGATCCCTCTGTCCACCCTTCGATCCACCAATACATCGAGCAGATAAGAAAGAGCTCCGATCTGGAAGAAGTGATCATTGTCTTCAAAAAGGAGACCGCCAAATACCTCTCCGAACAAAAATACCTGAATGGCTTTGTATCCGAAGAAGATCTCGGGGAAACCATTCGCATGAAATTCCTGACTACTTCGATGGAATACTTTGGCCGCTGGCTGCTGATGTACACCGATGGGGCTGTCGTCGAGTCTCCTGACCAGCTCAGGACGATCGTCACCGGCCTGGTAAAAAAGTTAGCCGAGCATCATGCCAGCTACTGACATAACGTTGTCAGCAGGCCCTCTTTCCTTTGTAAAAAGATAAATCCTATGGTTATTCGTGTTCATCCTTCCATGACGGTATTGTATGAAACTTACCAGGTCACCCCGGAAGAGTTAAAAGGACTTACAGGGACTGCCGCTACCCGGCTGTACCGCTATGTTGCCGACCTGGAGCTGACCGTCTGCGGCCCGGTCTACTGGTTCTACTATGGTACAAACGGCCGGGCGGGCGGCCGTTATACTCTCGAAGTGGCGCTGCCCGTGCAAGGGAGGATACCGACAGCACTGCTGCCTTTCTTTAAAAAGGTGCCGTCCTTTCGGTGTTTGTCAGCCCGATACGAGGGCGGTCCCGAAGGACTGGCCGCTCACTATAGAGAAATGGCGGATCATGCGACCGAAAAAGAGTTGAAAATGAACGGAATTTATGCAGAAGCATTTTTGCATATCGACCCCGAGGCAACCGAAGCGCTGCAGGTCGAAGTAATGGTTGGACTTTCCTGATCCGGGCGGATCGCTATATAGCTTCTTTTCAATACATTGCAGTAAATATTAGCGATACCATGAGCTTTAATATCCAGCATGCCCGGGAAAATGACATCGAACTGATCCGGTTGGTCGATGAAGAGTCCGGCACTTCGATTGCGATCCTGCCCCAATATGGCGCCACGCTGCATGAATTCAGGGTCCATCAAAAGAATGGACAGGCATTTAACGTCATCGATAATTACAAGGACCTGGCCGATCTCAAGGCCGATCTGAGCCGTTCTTTCAAAGGATCCAAACTTTCTCCTTTTCCCTGCCGGATACCCGATGGAAAGTATAAATTCGGGAGTAAAGAATACCAGCTGGAACACCTGTTTGGTGATGGGACAGCCATCCATGGACTGCTGTACAACAAGCCCTTCAGCGTACAACAGGAGATGGCCGACGCGACGTCGGGCGGCATCCTGCTGAGCTATAGCTACAAAAAGGATGACAGCGGCTATCCTTTCGAATACGATTGCCAGGTCAAATATATACTGCACCCATCCAGTGAGCTGGAAGTCATCACTACCGTAATCAATACAGACAAGGTCACGATCCCTATCGCCGATGGCTGGCATCCTTACTTCCAGCTGGCAGGCCGGGTCGACGACTGGCAGATGCAGTTTCATGCCTCGGCTATCGTTGAATTCGACCAGCGCCTGGTGCCTACGGGTGCGCTTGGTAAATATGAGGTCTTTGAAATGCCAAGAGCGATCAATGATACCTTCCTGGACAACTGCTTTGTAGTAAAACCAGAAATGGCCGGCGCAGCCTGCGAACTCTTCAATCCCGCCAACGGGCTCCGCGTATCCTTTTTCCCGGATGCGACCTACCCTTACCTGCAGGTTTATACCCCTGCTACCCGGACAAGCATTGCCGTCGAAAACCTCAGCGGCGCCCCGGACTGCTTCAACAACAAAATGGGTCTGATCCAGCTGGAGCCGGGACAATCACAAATTTTTACTGTCCGCTATAAGGTCAGCGTAGAGTAAAGTAACTAACTTGCCCTTAAATCTTGTATAAATGAAATTCCTAAAGTTTCTTTTTCCCGTTGTATTGGCATTTGGATTTGCAGGCTGCCTGGATATTAATGAAACAGTTGATATAAAGAAGGATGGCAGCGGTATGCTGACGATGGATATGGACATGGGACAGATGCTGGAAATGCTGCAGACCTATATGGGAAAGGAAGAGATGGAAAAGAAGGGGTTGCAGGAGAAAATGGATACGACCATCTATATGAAGGACGTGATCGATACCGTGAGCAGTATTCCGGCCGATAAGAGAGCGTTGCTCCATAACGGATCTGTACATATCAAATTGGATATGGATGCGAAGGTCTTTACTACGCACATGGAGTTTCCGTTCAAGAGCCAGGCCGAGCTTCAGAAGCTGTATACTACTTTGGGTGACGGTTCGCTCGGAAAGGCCAATCTGATGGGTAACATGGGCGGCGGTGAAGACGGTGGCGGCAGCCCCGATTTTAACCAGTTCAACGGCGTTTATGACTTTACCGCGAAAGACGGTCTGCTGGCAAAGCACCTCAACCAGGAGAAGTTCAAAGCCCTGCTGGACAATCCCCAGATGGCGCAGATGAAACAAGCGTCGCAAATGGGGGTCGAGATCAACTACACGACAAAGGTCATACTGCCTCGTCCGGTGAAAAAAGTGGATAACCCGCTGGCCCAGCTTTCCGAAGATAAAAAGACGGTAACGATAAAGTTCAACCTGATCGAAGTCTTTGATCACCCCGAAAAATTTGGATACACTATAGAGTATTAAAAAAAGGCCGTCTCTTATGATAAAAGCAGATTTTCTGGTTATCGGCTCTGGTATCGCGGGCCTCAGCTATGCATTAAAAGTCGCGCAGCATCATCCCGACAAAAAGGTGCTTGTCATTACCAAGACCCGCGCGGACGAAACCAATACCAAATATGCGCAAGGCGGTATTGCCGGTGTAACCGACCTGGAACACGACAGCTACGAAAAGCATATCCAGGATACCCTGATAGCCGGCGACGGACTTTGCAATCCCCGTACGGTAGAAATCGTCGTGAAAGAAGGTCCTGAGCGGATACAGGAGATCATCGACTGGGGAACCCGGTTTGACAAGGACCCCGCAGGCGACTACAAGCTGGGCAAGGAAGGTGGCCATTCCGAATTCCGGATATTGCATCATAAGGATGTCACGGGCAAGGAGATCGAAAGAGCGCTGCTGGAGACCGTTGGCAAACAAAAGAACATCGAGATCATCAAACATTGGTTTGTACTGGATCTGATCACCCAGCACCACCTGGGTTATCTCGTTACCAAATCGACGCCGGATATCGAATGCTATGGCGTCTATGCCCTCGATCAACAGACAAACGAGATCGTGAAGATCCTTTCCCGGGTTACCTTGCTGGCGACTGGCGGGAATGGTCAGGCCTATCGGACGACGACTAATCCGCGGATCGCAACGGGAGATGGGGTCGCGATGGTCTACCGGGCAAAGGGCCGTATCGAGAATATGGAATTTATCCAGTTTCATCCTACCGCTCTTTACGAGCCTGGCGTCAGCCCTTCGTTCCTGATCACGGAAGCGGTACGCGGCGATGGCGGTATCCTGAGGAACAGCAAAGGAGAAGCGTTTATGGCCCGATATGACGAACGTAAGGACCTGGCGCCGCGTGACATCGTTGCGCGGGCAATCGACAGTGAAATGAAGAGAGGCGGTACCGAGCATGTCTTCCTCGACTGCCGGCACATGGACAAAGAAAAATTCGTCGAACACTTCCCCAATATCTACGAGAAATGTAAGTCTATCGGCGTGGATATTGCCGAACAGATGATCCCCGTTGCACCTGCAGCACACTATAGCTGCGGCGGCATCAAAGTTGACGAATGGGGACACACTTCGATAAAAAATCTTTATGCCTGCGGAGAATGTTCTTCTACGGGTCTGCATGGCGCCAACCGGCTTGCCAGCAATTCGCTGCTTGAAGCGCTGGTGTTCTCCCATCGCTGCTATCTCGACAGCGTCGAGCAGATCGGGCACCTTTCTTTTAACGAGGGTATTCCTGACTGGAATGCGCATGGTACTACAGAGCCGGGGGAAATGATCCTGATCACTCAAAGCCTCAAAGAGCTGCAGCTGCTGATGAGCGACTATGTAGGGATCGTTCGTACCGATATGCGTCTTCAACGTGCGAGCAAAAGGCTGGACCTGCTGCACGAAGAGATAGAGTCCCTGTACGAGACTACGGCCGTCAGCCCCCAGCTTTGCGAAGTGCGTAACCTGATCACCGTCGGCTATCTCATCGTCAAAGCGGCTTCCTTCCGGAAGGAAAGCAGGGGACTGCATTTCAATACCGATTATCCCGGCAAGAGCTCTATCCTGCAAAACATCGTACTGTAATGGTTATGTCTATGTCGCCTTCTGCCTCCCAGACGCCGCCCCGTCAGGATCAGCCGTCGGCTCAAATACCGCCGGCGCCGTATCCACAGCATGCGCCGCCCCGACAACCGCCCATCCAGCGCGCCATGATCCTGGCTGCGGGTCTCGGAACACGTTTTAAACCCTGGACAGACCAGCATCCCAAAGCGCTGGCACAAGTAGGCGGCAAACCCCTTTTACAGCGAAATATCGAATATCTTCAGCAATACGGCATCCGCCAGGTCGTGGTCAACGTCCATCACTTTGCCGATCAGATCATCGAAGCGCTGGCCGACAATAAAGGCTGGGGCAGCGAGTATATCATCAGCGATGAGACTGACGAGGTGCTCGAGACTGGCGGCGGTCTGAAAAAGGCCCATTCTTTTCTTGAAGCCGCTCCATTTGTGCTGATGAACGTAGATATCCTGACGGACATGGACCTGTCGGCGATGATACAGGATCATTTTCGCTATCAACCGTTGGCTACGCTGGCCGTGACCGGGCGAAGCACATCGCGGTACTTTTTATTTGATGAAAAGGACCTGTTGTGTGGATGGCAGAATGTGCAGACAGGCCAGGTAAGGACGGCCCGTCCGGCAGATGCGCCCCGACAAAAAGCATTTAGCGGGATACACGTGATCGACCCCGGGATCTTCCCTTTGATTCGTAGAACGGGCAAATTCTCTATGGTAGATCTCTATCTTGATCTGGCAGCGGATCATACGATCCGCGGGTTTGATCATAGCATGTCGAAGCTCATCGATGTAGGGAAACCAGAAGCTGTGGCGAAAGCCGAAGCCTTGTTCCCCTAAACAAATTGAGCGCCCTTTGGGCGCTCAATTTGTTTTAAGAAGGCCGGATTACCATCTTCCTCTATGGCCGTAGCCACCGTAGCCGCCGCCGTGAGCAAATCCCCCACGGGCATATCCCCGGTCGTGTTCAAAACGGGCATGGTCAAACCGACCGCCATTGAAATATCCTCTGTGGTCCCTTTCAAAATAGGGACGATAGTGTGCGTAGTAGATACGGTCCCGGTAGTGACCATTCCAAACGGGATAGTCGTAATAAGCGTAACCGGGGTATTCAGTTTCATAGACTGCTGGTGCAGGAGCGTAACCGTCGTCGTAAACCGGAGCCGGAGCATAGCCGTCATTATAGACAGGGGCAGGAGTTTCATAAACCGGTGCGGGAGCGGCATAGACAGGAGCAGGAGCGACAGGAACACCACCGCCGACATAAACCCTGGCGCCAGGAACCCTGATCCCGATGTGGCCGCCTACATAGATCTGAGCTTCACTCTTTTCGGCGATCAGACTAGCTGCGGCAATGGCTGAGAATAGGACTATTTTCTTAATGTCAAATCTTTTATTGTTGCTGGGTTTGGACATCATAGGTTTCATAATCGTAGATTTTTTAGTTAGCGGATGTGTTATTTTGCATCCTTGTATATAAGAAGGCAAAAGGTTACAAAGATTTAATGGACGGCTGTTAATGAAAATATAAGGTTCAAACCGGCCTGAAAATGCCAATCCCGCAATATGAATTACTTTTATTTTATATTTGTATAGCTGGTAAAATAAATCATATATCTTAACGTTTTTAGGAGCGTTTCGCTTATCCAATATTTATTCAATGCTATTCAATTCGTTGAGTTTTGCGGTTTTTCTCCCGGTGGTATTCGTGTTGTATTGGTTTTGCACCCGGGGGATCGTGAGAGTCCAGAATATCCTGCTATTGGCAGCTTCCTATTTCTTTTATGCCTGCTGGGATTACCGCTTTCTCTTTCTATTGATCTTTTCCACTTTCCTGGATTATTTTACGGGTTTGAAGATGGCCGGCGCGTCGACACGCAACGGCAGAAAGTTTTGGTTTTGGCTAAGCGTACTTATCAATGTAGGGTTTCTGGCTGTTTTTAAGTACTATAATTTCTTTGCCAATTCTTTTGCCGGCTTCCTGTCTTCTTTTGGTTTGAAGCTGGATGTATGGACGATAAAGGTGATCCTGCCGGTAGGTATTTCCTTCTATACCTTTCATGGATTGTCTTATGTGATCGATATCTACAGAGAAAGGATCAAGCCGGAAAAGAGCTTCGTGGACTATGCCGTGTTTGTAAGTTTCTTTCCGCTGCTGGTCGCAGGGCCAATCGAGCGGGCGACGCATCTCCTCCCACAAATAAAACGCAAAAGAGTTTTTGACTATGAGCAGGCGGCCAATGGGCTGATGCAGATCCTTTGGGGGCTTTTCAAGAAGATGGTGCTGGCGGATAACTGTGCTGTTATGGTCAACAATATCTTTGGTCATAGCGACCGCTACAACGGCAGTACGCTGATCGCGGGCGCGGTTCTGTTTGCTGTCCAGATCTACTGCGACTTCTCCGGGTATTCGGACATTGCGCTTGGGACGGCGAGGCTCTTTGGAATGGACCTGCTGAGAAATTTCAATTTCCCCTATTTTTCAAGAGACATCGCCGAGTTCTGGAGAAGGTGGCATATTTCGCTTTCCAGCTGGTTCCGGGATTACCTGTACATTCCGCTTGGTGGAAGCAGGGGTACTACCTTCATAAAAATAAGGAACGTCCTTATCATCTTCCTGGTCAGTGGTTTCTGGCATGGCGCCAACTGGACATTTATCATCTGGGGTTTGCTCAATGCATTGTTTATCCTTCCTTCGATCTTGTTCAAGACAAACCGGAACAACATGGATATCGTTGCTGCGGGCAAAACCTTTCCAACGCTAAAAGAATTGTTGGCGATGTGCGTCACGTTTGCGCTGACGGTCTTTGCGTGGATCTTTTTCAGGGCAGAGAGTCTGACAGCCGCGTTTCACTATATCCGCAGGATCTTTTCAAAGAGTACCCTTCGCCCGATGAACGGCGCTGCCTTTCTTGGCGCGGGAGTATCGATCTACCAGTTGATCGTTCTCATTGCTTTATTTTTTCTGGCAGAATGGAGCGGCCGCGAGCACACTTTTGCACTTGCGCCCTTGCGGGTCCGCATTCCCAGAGTTATGCGCTGGGGGATATACCTGCTTATCATCGGAGTGATCTATTATTTTTATAGCGACAGAGAACAACAATTTATTTATTTCCAATTTTAGAGAAAGATGAGAAGATTTGTAATCAGTTGTTGTTTGTTCTTTTTGCTGATCGTAGCCTGCTTTTGCCTGATCGACTGGACCCAGCGGAAGGCGCCCAAGTCGGACTATATGAAAGGGATCGTGCTAAAGCATAATCGGATCGATTCCATCCAAACGCCAAAGATCATCCTGGCGGGCGGTTCAAACCTGGCGTTTGGCATCGACAGCAAGTCGATCCAGGACTCCCTTGGAATGCCCGTTGTGAACCTTGCTTTGCATGCAGGGCTTGGACTAGACTTCATGCTGAATGAGTTAAAATATTCCATAAAGGAAAATGATATTGTTTTTCTTTCTATCGAATACTTTTTGTCGGGAGAAGGAGACTATGGTATGCACCAGCAGGCAAAGCGCGATTATGCCCCGGCGGGCGGGTTTTATAGCGCTTCGCCTTTGGAGGTGCTCAAATACTATATCGACCATAACAGAAGAAATCTGAAGACGCTGCTTTCAAAATCTCCTAAAGGGTCTTTGGGCGGGGAGGAAAACAAAGAAGGCGATTCCATTTATAGCAGTAATGCCTTCAATTCATACGGGGATGTTGTCAGTCATTTGGCCAGACAGCACCATGCAAACCTGGGCGGAAAGGAGATCATGACTGATACAAAGTGGCCTGGGGTCGATAAGATCAACGAGTTCTGCGCCTATGCGAAGAGTAAACATGTCCCCGTCTATTATTTGTTTCCCAATTATCCGATCGATGAATACCAGAATAACAAAACCGCGATCGATCATCTGCAGGCGGATATCAATCGCCGCCTTTCAGCCCCCGTGCTCAATGAGCCCGCTACTTTTTTGTACCCCGATAGCCTGTTCTTCGATACCGTTTATCATCTGACTGCATCCGGCAGACACCAGCGAACCGATAAGCTAATCCAGCTTCTGAAAGGTAACGCGTTGGTACAGCGATCGATACAAGGCAGCCTCGCCCTACACTAGACACACCCTCCGGCGCCCCAATCCTTTCTTCAAGGGGAGGGGAAAAATATTTTTGCAGTACTAATTAATTTAGTAAATTTATGCTAAAAATATAATCAATTCGAATTTTATGAAAGCCGGGTTATCCTTAAAATCATCTGTTCATCCGCTGTCCGTATCTGGAGTCGAAACCTCCGGGACCTGGAAAAGGGAACGCCATCGGACGGAATACCTGCTGGTCATTTATCCCAACGGGGACTTGCAGGATAAACTGCTGGAAGAGCAGCAGCAGTTCTCGCAGGCCTATGGGCTGCAATTTCAGAACCGTAACAGACCGCATATCATGGCGGCGAAGTTTCAGGCGGAAGAGGAAATGGAAGACACGCTGATCCGGTGGGTCCAGCGGATCTGCAACCAATACCATTGTTTTGAGCTGATGTTGAACAATTACAGCGGGTTCCCGCCGCATACCATCTATCTGCGGGTGCAGGACCCGCAGTCCTATCTTGGATTGCTCCAGCAGCTGCATACGATCGACGATTATGTACAGTCTTCCGGCTGTCCGCCGGTCAATCTGGTGACGAGACCCTATATCAGTATTGCGCTGGGTCTGACCGAGCAGATATACAACAGGGCTATGCCGGATTACTCGAGGAAAGATTTTCACGAAGGTTTTATGGTGAAGGAGCTGGTGCTGTTGAAGCGGAGTCATGCATTCGACTCCTGTAAGACGGTGAATGTTTTCCGGCTGATGCCCGACATGCTTTAAAACCCCATCATCCAAGGACTGATGTTACCCTCGCTTTTTAAAAATGAATCAGATATGAAACAAGCCATTGCCCCGGTCACTGCTGTCCTCAACGAGAATTACAGGAGGCAGCTGGCGACAAACGAATACCAGATCATCTTAAATCCAAGTGAGACGATCAGGAATAAAATATCACAGGTCAAGAAAGACTTTTTCGAATTTTACCAGGCTCCGACTGCCGTTGGGGGAAGCCGCATATCAGCCTTGTGCGCTTTACGCAGCTGGCAATGATGGAGGAGAGGATCGTGTCGCGTCTCCGGATCATTGGAATGGGCTATTCACCTTTTAAGGTGGAGTTAAAGGATTTTGGAAGTCTGCCTTCCCATTCCATTTTTATCCAGGTCACCAGTAAGCTGCCTATTCGCTCGCTGGTAAAGGAGATCAAGGATGTACAAAGGCTGATGAAACTGGACAAGGACCACAAGCCGCATTTTATCGACGAACCCAATATCAATATCGCCCGTAAACTGCTGCCCTGGCAGTACGAGAAGGGATGGCAGGAATATAGCAACAGGAGTTTTACGGGCCGCTTCGTAGCTGATGCGATGTTATTGCTCAAACGGCGGCAGGGCGATAAAGCCTGGCAGATCGCTGAGCGGTTTGCGTTCCAGAATCTGCCTGTCAGCACCCGGCAGGGAGAGTTGTTTGGTTGATGGCAGGCGGCGGGCGTCTTGTTCGTCCATTCACCCCATAAAGTTTGAAAGAGCATGAGTGTGCAGGAGAATGAAAATATTCAATATCTGAAGGGCCGGGGAGCCCAATTCAATCCAAAGAATCGTTTCTTAAAAAACGAGCGGGTTAAGGAACATATAGAAGGCATCGACGAATGGCTGGAACCCGACCCCAAGACTCAATTCCTTGAAGAGACGGCAAAGGGTCTGGTCAATAAGGTCGAGAGTCCCGATGTGGGTATGTGGTATAGCATGAACCCTTATCAGGGCTGCGAACATGGGTGTACCTATTGCTATGCCAGGAATGTCCACGAATATTGGGGCTATAGCGCAGGGCTTGATTTTGAACAGAAGATCATCGTCAAGAAGAATGCCCCGCAGCTGCTGCGGAAATTTCTGATGAACTCCAAATGGGAATGCGTACCGCTTTCGCTGAGCGGTAATACAGATTGTTATCAACCGGGGGAAAAGAAGTTTCGGATTACGCGCCAGCTACTCGAAGTCTGTGCAGAATTCAACCAGCCTGTCGGCATCATCACAAAAAATGCGGGCGTACTTCGCGACAAAGATCTGTTGAGCAAAATGGCAAAGAAGAACCTTGTTTCGGTCATCCTCTCGGTCACTTCTCTCGACGAAGAGCTGCGCCGAACGATGGAACCAAGGACGACGACGGGCCAGCAGCGGATGAGGACGATCAGGGAACTGACAGAGGCGGGTGTCCAGACAGGCGTTATGCTTGGGCCCATGATACCCGGTCTCAACGATCACGAAATGTCCAATATCCTGAAGACGGCCGCCGAAAACGGCGCCTCCTTTGCCGGTTATACGTTCGTTCGTCTTAACGGCGCCGTCAAACTGATCTTTCACGACTGGCTCTATAAGAACTTCCCCGGACGAGCCGATAAGGTCTGGCACTTTATCGAAGCAGGACATAACGGGAAAGTCAATGACAGCCGCTTTGGAACCCGGATGACGGGTGAAGGGAACCTGGCAAAACTGATCGCACAGCAATTTGACCGTTATACAGAAAAATATGGGCTGAATAACGAAAAGATGGGGCTGGATTGTTCCCTGTTCAGCCGCCCCAGTCAGCAGATCAAGATGTTTTAAATTTTGACAATAATTTCAATAGCTTTGGGCGTATGCTCTCGCCCATGAAGATAAAATTCAGTATCATAGGCTGTGGCCGGATTGCTCAACGTCATGCAGAACATATTCACCGGCAGGGAGAATTGGTTTCCGTTTGTGATATTGACCCGGAAAAGGCAAAAACGCTTGGAGAAAAATACGGCGTTCCTTTCTACTCTTCCATAGAAACACTGTTGACCCGATCACCGTCGACAGACGTCGTTTCGGTCTGTACTCCCAATTATCTGCACGGCGACCATACGCTGAAAGCGCTGCACGCGGGCAAACACGTGATCTGCGAAAAGCCAATGGCTCTTTCGGTCGAAGATTGTCAGCGGATGAATGACACGGCCGCCCAAACCGGCAAACGATTGTTTATCGTAAAACAAAACCGGTTCAATCCTCCCGTCATAGCCGTAAAGAAACTGCTCGATGAAAAACGACTGGGCGCTCTCCACGGCGTTGCGCTAAATTGTTTTTGGAACCGCGATCCGCAATACTATACCGAAAGCTCGTGGAAAGGTTCCCGTGAGAAGGACGGCGGCGTTCTCTTTACGCAGTTCAGCCACTTTATAGACCTGCTTTACTGGTTCCTCGGGGATATTGCCGAAATAAAAGGCTATGCCGCCAACCTGCAGCATGGCGGCTGCATCGAATTCGAAGATACGGGAGTCATCTCGGCCCGCTGGACCTCCGGGGTGCTGGGAACGATACATTATACCGTCAACAGCTTCCGCCAGAATATGGAAGGCTCCATCACCCTGTTTGGAGAAAAAGGAACGGTAAAAGTAGGCGGCCAGTACCTCAACGAACTGGACTACCAGAACATCGACAATTACAGGATCTCCGACCTCGCTGCCGGCAACCCCGCCAACCACTATGGCGGCTACCAGGGCTCTATGTCCAATCACGATAAGGTGTACGAGAATGTTATTGCTGCACTGCGGGGAGGACAAAGCTTTCTGGCCAGCGGATACGAAGGACAAAAGACGGTGGAGATCATCAATACTATCTATTCTTCTATAACAAAACTATGAACCCTCGTATCCTGTCCTCCGGTATTGCAGCAGACGTCCAGTTCGGCGATGAGGTCACCGTTGTCCAGCCCGTCAATCTCTATGGCTGCCGGATCGGTCATCACAGCTTTATCGGCCCCTTCACCGAGATCCAGCGGGACAGCAGTATCGGCGACTACTGCCGGATACAATCGCATACCTTTATCTGCGAGCTGGTAGAGATTGGCGATCATTGTTTTGTCGGACACGGCGTTATGTTTGTCAACGATCTTTTTTCGGAAGGGCATCCCGCCCACAGCAAAAAAGAGCTTTGGAAGCCGACACGGGTCGGTCATCATGTTTCCATCGGCTCGAATGCGACCATCTTGCCGGTTGCGATTTGCGATCATTGTGTGATCGGGGCAGGAGCGGTGGTGACAAAGGATATCACAGAGCCAGGGGTATATGCGGGCAACCCGGCCCGGCTCATTCGTCCATTATAATACATCGAATATGCTTTACCGCCGTATGCCCATAGAGGTCGAATCGCCCGAGCAGATCGGCTATGATTCTATCCGAAACAATCTTTCCGAGAGTTCCTATACCGATGCCCGCTTCGGCATGATCCCCGGTGTTCCGGTGGCCGGCAGCCCCTCGATGCCCGGCGGCGTCGCAGTTCCCGGCGGTGTCCCGATCTCCGGCGGAGTCCCGGTCCCCGGCGGCGCCGCAGTTCCTAGCGATCTTCCACTTGACCAGCTGCTGCTTTGCTACGGCGATCATATCGGTCACGAAGGACTTCGACAACTGATCGTCGAGGGTATGGTATTGACAAAAGATAATGTGCTGCTGACCATGGGCGCTGCCGGCGCGCTTTACATCATTGCAACCACGCTTTTGGAAAAAGACGACGAACTGGTGGTCGTGCGCCCTAACTATTCGACCAATCTCGAGACACCGCGCGCGATAGGGGCCAAACTTCAGTATATCGACCTGGTATTCGAAGAGAAATTCGAACTGGATATCGAAAAAGTAAAAGCGGCTATTACACCCCGTACGAAATACATTTCAGTCACCCATCCACATAACCCAACGGGCGCCTGCCTCAGCGACGAACAGCTGCGTCAGCTGGCGGCCCTTGCAGAGGCGCATGATTGCTGGCTGCTGGTAGACGAAACCTACCGGGACATGGTCTTTGGGGCGCAGCTCCCGCTGGCGGCAACCTATTCTCCAAAGGTCATCAGCGTTTCCTCTTTATCCAAAAGTTACGGCCTTCCGGGCCTCCGAACGGGTTGGGTCGTCACCCAGGACCGGCCGTTACTCGAGGCATTTCTTGCCGCAAAAGAACAGATCCATATTTGCGGACCGGTACTGGAAGAAGAACTCGCCTTTCGCTATTTTCAGAAGAAGGACGTCTATTTTCCCGGTATCCGCGACGACATCCGCAGGAAGTTCGATATCGTGAAGAATTGGATGGCAAAACAGGACGTCTTTGAGTGGGTGGAGCCAAAGGGAGGGGCGGTGTGCTTCCCCCGTCTGAGGCGGCCGGATAGCGTCGATCTGGATCAGTTCTATAAGATCCTGCTGGAGAAGTATTCGACCTATGTCGGACCCGGTCATTGGTTTGAAATGCCGCGGCACTACATGCGGATAGGGTTTGGCTGGCCGGCCCCGGAGGCTTTGCAGGAAGGGCTTGACGCCTTGATAAAAAGCTCGCGGGAAGCCTGCCGTTAGAGCCGCAACAACACGCCGCGGGCTTACTGCCCGGCATTAAACGCAGACAATCTCTCCTTTTCTGTAAAAATAATAGAATGCGCTTTTAATAGCGTGTCTTTCAGGTAAGTATAATCGCTGATGAGTTTTTCGGGGCTCTTGCTAAGACAACTGTTTTCAAACTGAAGACATTGATTCTGAATGGTTGTCAACCCAACAAAGCCAAAGAGGGGCTTGATCTTGTGTACCGCGCTTTTGAGTCCGGGTATATCGCCCATGAGGTAACAGGCGTCGATCTTCTGTACAAAGCTATCGTATTCGAGGAGAACGTCGGTAAACGTCTCTTCAATCATGACATAATCGCCTGCATATAATTCAATTATATATTGGCTGTCAATCGCATTGCCAAATACAAACGCATTGTTGTCGATAGGCTCATCCATACGCACACTTATTCAGATATAGAACGATTCCTATACTAATTTATTGCAGTTGCACGTTATGGATCTAGTATTTACTCTTATTCGACATCCTGTGAGCAACCAGATCTTTCTTATGGTAAAATCCTTTTATGAGGATATCGTCTATTCGGGCCTGCCCGAGGACTATTCCCATACAAAGAGGAAGAAGACGATCCGGTTCAACCAGTTTATTTTGCTCATTCTCACTGCGCATTTTGTCTGCGTTATTTCTTACTTCTATTTTGGTCTCTATATCAGCGCATTGGTTAATCTTAGCGCCGCCTATATCTTCATCGTTGCCTATCATCTGAATGCGCGCCGCAAGCATCCGCTGGCAAGAGCGCTTTCGATCTTCAATCTCAACTGTTATCTGGCGGTGATGAACTATATGGAAGGATTAAAGGCGGGCGAATACCTGTTCTATTTCCCCTACTTCCTGATCATGACCTTTATCATCATTTTCAGAAGGGACTTCAGGGAGTTGATCTTTGCCTATATCATTACGACGATCGCACTTGTATTTTGCTATTACTTCTGTCCACAGGAGAATCATTACCAGGTACATATCGTTGGGATGTTTGAACGTCTGCATGACAGCAATCTTGTGCTGTCGCTGTTGCTGACCGCATTCTTTGCGTATGCGATCGTTCGCATCAACCGAAGTAACGAGGCGGCTATTCTGAAGGAAAAGCAGTTTGTGGATACGATCTACAATACCTCCCTGGACGGGGTAGTGATCCTGGACGCCGAACAGCTGATCATTACCGATTGTAACCGACGCGCGATCCAGCTGCTGGAGATAGAAGATAAAAAGACGATCGTCGGCGCTCCGATGGAACTTCTTTTTACGCGTGAGCATATCCGGTTGTTCCAGGAGATTCCCGGGGATCTGAAGGAAGAAGCGGCCAATAGCTGGCAGGGAGAACTGTCGCTTATATCGAGAAAGGACAATACCGTCTTTGCATTTGTCAATGTCGTCTCATTTTATGACGACAACCGTCATTTCTGGAAGGTGAGTGTCCTGGATATCTCCGAGATTAAAATGACGCAATTCGAGCTGATGAAGGCAAAACAGAAAGCCGAGTCGGCGTCGAGGGCCAAGTCGAGGTTCCTGTCGAATATGAGTCATGAACTGCGAACGCCGTTGAATGGCATCATCGGCGCATCCAACCTGCTGCTGCAGGAGCAGCATCTGCCTGACCAGGCCTCGCACCTGGAGATACTGAAATTCTCTTCCGAACACATGATGGTCCTGATCAACGAGATCCTCGACTTTAACAAGATCGAGTCGGGACGGTTCGAGCTGGAGCGGGCGCCTGTCAACATAAGGCATTTTCTAAAAAAACTGGAGACCAGTTTTTCCGTTCAGGCCTTTGGAAAAGGCCTTCTTTTCCTGGTAGACATCGACGAGGGTCTCGAGCAGGAGTTTCTGACTGATGAGACCAGGCTCAACCAGGTCCTCAGCAACCTGTTATCCAACGCCATCAAATTTACCCATAAGGGAGGAATAACCCTTGGGGCTAAAAAGCTGTCTTCTTCGAGCAAGAAGTCCCTTATCCAGTTCGTAGTACAGGATACCGGGATCGGGATCCCGGCACACAAGCAGCAGGAAGTCTTCGACAGTTTCACGCAGGCGGATACCGATACTACCCGGAAATATGGAGGAACGGGGCTGGGACTGGCGATCAGCAAGCGGCTGGTGAATCTTTTTGCCGGCGAACTGCAGTTGATCAGCGAGGAAGGAAAAGGCAGTCATTTTTCTTTTACCCTCGAACTGGAGATCAACGAAAATGCGAAGCACTATATCAATAATGAAAATGTCAAGCACCTGCCCGCCTTTAAGAAACTGAAAGTGTTGATAGCGGAAGACAACTTTGTCAATATGGCTGTTGCCCGCAGGTTCCTTGTCAAGTGGGGCATCGAGGTACATGAGGCGGTCAACGGGCGTGAGGCGGTGGAGAAATGCAGGGCTAACCACTATGATCTGGTGCTGATCGATCTGGAGATGCCGGAGATGGACGGGATCACGGCGCTGGCAGAGATCAGAAAAACAGAACCGTCGATGCCTGCTATCGCCTTTACGGCTACGGTGTATGAAGATATGAAGACGCACCTGTTGACAAAGGGATTCATGGAGGTAGTGCCGAAACCTTTCAGGCCTGAGGACCTGCATAGCAAGATCCAAAAGCTGATCGCGTAATTTTAATCTAAATTTTTTTTGGAAAGTATGTGAAAAGCAAAAAAGATTTTTACTTTTGTAGAGTCAAAGAAAATAAAACAGTAATGCTACGACAATATACACATACACTAATTAGTACCGGGTATAACCCGATAAAGGTGTGTATTCCCGCGGGGCAAATTGCTGCATAATTCAGAAGAAATAAATCCAGCATATAAAAGCCCCGCTCCAAAGCGGGGCTTTTGCATATGAAAGCCGAACGAAAGCAAAACATGACCCTGGCAGCCATCACGATAAATTGTGGGAAGGCCAGCTATTGCCCCCGACCGGGCTTCGCCGAATAGTGTCTGCATCGCAGTTAACTTATACGCACCCGGTCGCCGACAGACCGGGTTTTTTTATAAGTAAACATTAAGCGCTCCCGCAGGGGAGAAAAGGAGGCAGCCATGAAATTCAATTTTAGCCTGAATCGTAGACAACCAGCCGAAGCCCGTTACACATTTGTAAAAGCGGGAATGCCCGATTTGCAATGGGAGTTGTATACGACACTATTATCCGGGGCTTTAGCGGCTTCTTCCCATGAACAGGAGATGGCGGCGGCGGCGGTCCGTGAGCTGGTGCGCCAGAATGATCCTGCTTTTGTTGCGACGCTGTCCCTTCATCTGTTGGATCGGGGCCATTTCAAAAAGCTATCTTTCTGGCTGTCTGCCGAACTATCGGTGCTGCCGGGACAGGACGAGCAGGCCGCGGCATTGCTGGCGCGCATCCTTCGTCAACCTGCAGATCTGGCCGAATGGGTGGGATATTATTTTCGTGCGGCGACAAAGGGTCAAAAGCCGGGCCGTGCGGTTAGGCGGGTGTTGACTACGCTTTTGCAAAAGCTTGACGAGTATGCCTATCTGCGTTTTGACAGAGAAGTCCGTTCTGGTCTGCAGATCGCGTTCTCCTTGCTGCGTCCGAAAGCCCTCCATCGCGATCAGAAGAGCCTGTTCGACCGTATCCTTCGCGATCAGCTTCCCGCACGCGCAAGCTGGGAGCAGGAATGGCATGCGCTTCATCAGCAGAAGTATGAAAGCCCTGAACAGCGCCAGGTGGTACTGCGCGATAAATGGAAGCAAGGCATCTCTACTTTCCGTATAGGCTACACGGCTCTGCTGGAAAACCTTCAGCCGATGCTCCATACGGTAGTCAGCGGCAAGGTGTTGAAGCTGGCTGCTCAATACCTGGGTAATGCAGCTGCGGTGACGCAAGGCGGATACTCTCCGCTGCGGATGCTGGAAGCCTATAGATCTCTGAAGCGGTTGGATATGGGTGGAACGGTGATGTTGTCCGAAGCGTTGGAACAAGCCGCGCTGTATAGCTCATGGAGCCTGTCCGATTTTGGAAAGAACGCAGTATCGGTGATAGCGATGGACGTCAGCGACAGCATGAAGACGCCGATTACCGGGGCAGGGGGCGCCCTTCGGTTCGATATTGCTCCTTTGCTGGCGCTCCTATGGAAACAGCGGGGTGACAAGGTGATCACAGGCATTATCGGCAATACCTGGAAGCCGATGGAGCTGACCAACCGTCCGGTCTTGTCCGCAACAAACGAACTGGGGCTGCGCGAAGGAGAAGCCGGATATGCGATCAATGCGCACCTGATCTTGCAGGATCTGCTGCGGAAGGGACAGGCTGTAGACAACGTGCTGGTCTTTACCGACAGCCGTCTTTGGGATAAGCGTACCTTCTATCAAGATGCGGGCGCTAATCTTGGGGAATGGTGGAGGACTTACAAGCGCCAGGTGGCTGCAGAAGCAAAACTGTTTTTGTTTGATCTGGCTGGCTACGGCGCTCCGCCGCTGCAAATCCTGGAAGACGATGTTTACCTGGTTGCCGGCTGGCAGGAGCAGCTGCCCGATATACTGCATGCGGTCAGCCATCCATTGGAACAACTCGTATAAACAAAGAGGATGATACAAAAGTAAAATGAAGGCCCTGAGAATCGCTTAAACGGAAATTGTCTCCATCAGGGGCATCAGGGAAGGGCATCAGGGACCCGAATAAAAAGAGGCTGTATCGACCTTTTGATACAGCCTCTTTTTTTATTAATCTTTTTGGAATCGGAGTTTTGCCGCATTATCTCCATTAAAATGATTGCTAAAGATCCGGTACCTCTCCTGCCAGTTGCCTCTGAAGGGATATCCTCTATCCGAAAAAGGCGTGTTCACCGTATCCGTACGGTAAAACCAAGCGCCTCCCAATAGCGTCTTGCCATTCTTCAGCAGGTCGGGCAGACTATAAGAACTATACATTTCAACATCCGGATAGCCATTCATAAAAAGGAAATCGCTAAAGCTGCGTGCCAGGCTGCCGGGTGCAGAAAGCGTGATCGTCTTTGTGCTTTGATCAACTGCCGTCACATAAGTGCCGGTGGGAAACATGGGCATGTCCGGTCTTTCACCCACCAAAGGAAACACACCCCGTACATTGGTGATGGTATTCGTTCCCTGCGCAACATTCCCCGCAAAGGCCCCTTTTTCATTGACAAAGTAATCCATCCACAGAGAAAGCGACATGCCTTCGTTAAGACCAATCGCCAGATTGTCCAGATAGACGGTGCCGTGATCCACGCGACTGACGATACCCACCGGGTAAGTGGCCCCGATGTATGGAGTATACTGATCCTGGTAGGTCAGACCGGACGTCACGATAAAGTCGCCCGCCTGTAGATAGCGCGCGTCGTCCGGTGACTTTAACGTAAACCAGGCGGTCCAGTTCGACTTGTTGACGTGCAGGGTCTGTTTACCTGACAAGCTCACTTGTCTTTCATAAGAACTGTGATACGTTAGTTTATAGGCGATAGGTGTTGTATAGGGATCCTCGAAGAGATAGGTGTTGCCGTAATAAACAGGATCGGAACTTTCTGCATTCGTGCCGATAAAAGAGATCGGCGGCGTAGTAAGTCCATGATTTACGTTACCCAGCGTTCCTCTTGAGTAATACATATGCATATTGCTAAAGGAGGGATTGGCATAAACCGCGTTGTTGTCGACGTTGGCGGCAACCGGCGGTGCGTTGGTGATGCCTCCCTCGAAGACATCGTTTGTTCCGGACAGTACGAGCCGGAATCCCGGCACGCCCGGATAGGTTCTCAGCATACAGTTCTTGAAATTGACGCCGTTGCCCAGCACATAAAAATCAGGATAGGGTATACCCCGATCCTGGGTGGAGAAATCGAACTGGCAGTCTTCGAAGGAAAGGTTGGTTCCCCCGCCGGCAAAGCCGATCCGGAAAAGCTGCTCCGCATATACATTATGAAAGGAGCCGCCAAAAGAAGGCGCATAGATGGAGCACAGCTGCTTTACAGCTCCGGCGATATTGACGCCATCGACCATCGGTACGGCGGCGCCGTCCCCATGTCTGAATCCATAATTCGTATTATCAAAAAGCGTATGTGTAGGCCCCCAGCATTTCAGCCGGACGACATGGCATTCCTTTGACTGTGCCTGTCCCATCGCATAACCAACCTTGTTATTGCTGATATCGCAGTCGATAACATCGATCAGCTCTCCATTCTGCTGGTTCGATGGAGTGATCATGACCCCTACGATAAAATTCCGGATAGAGCAGTTAATGATCTGGACGGCAGTTGAACCACCCCTGGGCGCTCCCGCTGGACAATACGCGTGCAGGCCAGGATACATGTCAGAATTTTTCGGGTATACGGTCGAGTCAGAAAAAGGATCGATCACGATACCGGCATAAGGCGAGCGCGTATTTTGCCGGACCTGCGGATCCGTCCATTCGGCAAAACCAAGCGTATCGACCTGTATCGCATTGAGGGTATTGGGGAAGGTAAACTGACCTGTTATCCCCAGGCCGCTGATCTGAACGCCCTTTCCCTGTTGAATGCCGATGGCAAACGTATTCTTGAACATCGTGATGATATTGGCGCCGGAAGAAGTGTTCTTTGCGCTGTTGGGTCCTATGAGATTAATCGTATTGTGCAGATAGGCCGACCCTTTTACCCTGGCGATCAGTAAAGGCCGGCTGATCCGGTAGGTCCCTGCCGGAAAGTAGAGACTACGGGCGGAAGTAACACCCGAAAGAATATAGTCGATCCCTTTTTGAATGGCATACCAGTCGTCTGTCCCTCCATTGCCTGTAGCGCCAAACCAGGTCACGTTCAACTGACCATCATCGACCACTCTTTTGTATCTCATGCCATCTCTTGAAACAAGCGTCATCGCGCTGTCGTCGGGGGTGTTCTTGTCGGCTGGATCGGGTGTAAAAAAACCTTGCCGGCCCTGATCCGTAAGATAATTGACAGCGGCTAAGGGCGCTGCGGCCCGCAGGGCGGACATCGTTCTGGGAGAAGCCGCGTTTATATCTGCTGTGCGCTGTGCCGGTCCGGGGTTCTCTTTAACCTGACCCGAAACCCGGCAGAGGGAGGACGATAGCAGGATACAAACCAGCAGAAGCGAATACTTCAGGGTTTTCATAAGATCTGTAGATTTTAACGGGAGAGAATGTTTTTTTTCTTTAATTTACCGGTCTAAAGTTAATACTTTATCGATATGGAACCTCCATCATGGTCTGTACGATTCAATCGCCTCCGGCAGTTGTTCTGGCTGTCTTTCCTGCTTACCGTCGTCTATCTTATCTGGGTAAGAAACTTTATCTCCCCCCTGAGTCCCGATGATATTGTCCAGTTCGAAATTTCCAAGACGGTTTCCAAGGCCCAGGCAATGATCGAAAGCTGGAAGATCAGCGGAAAATACCAACAGGCGGTCAGAAGTACAACGCTCTCATACGTGTTCATCCTGCTATATACCGTCGCCATCGCGCTTGGATGCCGTTTCGTCTCGGCATGTACCAGGAACGAGATCATGATAAAAGGCGGAATGGGCTTCTCCGTACTGATCTTCGCGGCGACCATTTGCGACGTGATCGAAAACATTACCCTCTCGCAAACCCTTAATGGGCATATGTCTTCCTGGAATGTGCTATTTGTATACGATCTGGCAAGGGTCAAGTTTTCCATCGTGATCGTATGCCTTCTCTTTATCCTGGCCTGTTTTCTATATTGGGGTGTGGACAGGCTTACCGGAGAACGGAAATAGAGATGAGTGATTATGATTAAATATTTAAAAACGCTTATATTTGCCGGAATGGCGTGTAAAAATTCTTTTATAGCAATTTGTACCTAAAAAGGACAATAAATAAGAGGATTATCAGTTTTTTGATTTTCTTTTTCCGCCAGTTAGCGTAAAAAAAATTTTTTATTCCTGTGAAGAATGTTGTGATCGTTGTGATCTGCTTACGATATTGATAAGGGTATAAGGAGATATTAATCATACTCCGTATACCCTTATCTATTATAGGGACACTCGCGAATAAATGATTGAAATCTAATTGGTTGCAATTCTTTTGTTGTGACTGAGGAGGCGAAGCTATGTCAGGGAATCAAAAATGGTATACTGTCTATACCAAGGCCCGCTGGGAAAAGAAAGTACACGCCTTGCTGCTTGAGAGGGGGATAGATGCCTATTGCCCTTTGAACCGGGTACGAAAGAAATGGAGCGACCGGATAAAGTGGGTAGAAGAGCCGCTTTTCAAATCTTATGTTTTTGTAAAGGTTTGCGAAGAAGAAAAGGCTGCGGTGAGAATGGTCAATGGAGTCGTCAACTTTGTATATTGGCTGGGAAAGCCGGCGGTGATAAAGGATAAGGAGATTGAGACCATCCGCAAATTCCTGGACGAGTATAGCGAAGTTGAAGCGATCCCTTTCGATCTGAAAAAGGACAGCCGGGTGACGATACTGAAAGGTCCGCTGATGGATAAGAAGGCAAGAGTGGTAAAGGTGTTTAATAAGAAGGTACAGGTAGTTATAGAAGGCATTGGGTTCTATCTCGTGGCGGTGATCGACAGGACCAATGCAGGGATGACGACGGCAAAATAGTTTTATATTAACTTATATATATGCGAACGTTTTTTTCTGTTCGGGCGCTTTGGATCGGGATCTTGTTTGTAGCAATCGCCTGTACTTGCTGTTCCTGCGCTGACACCAAAAAACTCACCTACTTACAGGGAAAGTTTGATACTGCAGAATTGAGCCGCATCGAGGTTAAAGAGCCGGTTATAAGGAAAGGTGATCTGCTGAGTATCATTATATATAGTGATAACCCGGCAGCAACCGCCTTGTATAACCAGCAGCAAACCGGTTCCGCCGGTACCGGCGGCGCCACTCAATCTTCGGGCGGCGGCAGTTCTTCCGGTTCCAGCCCTGGCTCTACGGGAAGCTCAACGGCCTCGACCGGCGGATCACCTGGAACCGGCGGCTACCTGGTGGACGAAAGGGGGAATATCCAGTTCCAGGGCCTTGGGATCATGCACGTAGAAGGCCTGTCCCGAAGCGCGCTGAAAGATACGCTGGAGGCAAAACTGGCAGAATACCTTTCCCATCCCTATTGCAGCATCCGCTTCCTGAATTACCGGTTTACAATGTTGGGAGAAATTGCCCATCCGGGCATCTTTACCGTTCCGAGCGAGCATATCAACCTTTTGGAGGCTTTGGGTATGGGAGGAGACTTGACCTTTTTTGGGAGAAGAGACAATATTCTGGTTATCAGAGAATACAATGGAAAAAGAGAGTTTGGCCGGCTAGACCTTACCAAACCAGACGTGATGAAATCTCCCTATTTCTACCTGTTGCCAAATGATGTGGTATATGTGGAAGCCACCAAAAAGAAGATTGCAGCCAATGACCAGACTGTCATACGCGACGTAACCGTAGCCGCTTCCGTGATTTCTACCCTGGCGCTGTTGTACTCCATCTTTAAATAGCGACCGGTAACTTATTATTAACGCCCCTTGCTTATGTCTGAACAAAATAGTGAGTCCATCGTAAATCCGATTTCAGCCTCAGAGTCTTCCTCTTCGTTGAGTCCGAGGGAGTTCATCTATAAATATCTGAAATACCTGCCCTGGATCGTGATCTTCGGGATCATAGGATTGGCGCTGGCCTATATAAAGTTGCGCTATATCGTTCCCATCTACCGGGTTCAATCCGCCCTGCTGATCAAGAATGAACAGGACCAGATGACGTCTAAAGATCAGCGGTTTGACGCCATGATGATGCAACAGGAAAGCGTCAACCTGAGTAACGAGTCCGCCATACTGGTGTCGCGGCCCGTGCTGGAAAGAGTGGTTAGAGACCTCAACCTGCAGATCTCCTATTATAACCAGGGTAACCTGAGGTCGACCCTGCTGTATCCCGAATACCCCGTCGAACTGGCTATTTCGCAGATTGCAGACTCTACCCGTGGTTTTGGCTTCCTGGTGACGGTATTGAATGACAACGAGTTTATCCTTAACGAAGACACCAAAAAGTATACGTTCGGGGTTCCTTTCTCTTATTTTGGCAATACCTGCACGCTGATCCGGAACAAGGATATGAATCTGCAGTTGTACAGCAAGCCGAAATTTACGATTGCCTGGTCTCCGGTACAACAGGCTGCAGAAGGCCTCATCGGAAGTCTGAGAGTCTACCAGGCAAATGAGCAGGCCACTATTCTTACGCTGACCTTTGACGGAGAAAGTTCGGTCCTTGGAACCGATGTACTGAATACGCTCATGAAGGTCTATGACACCCTGATCATCGAAGACAAGAGGCGTATCACGATCAATACCGAGCAGTTCATCAACGAACGGCTTGTCAACCTGAAGAGCGATCTGGGTGACATAGAGGGCAGGTTGAAGAGCAATATGGAGCAGAACCAGACCTTTGACGTGGAAGAACAGTCCAAGCGGTATCTGGACAATATTGCAGAAGCCAATAAAATGGTCGTCGAGCAGAATGTAAAGCTCAAGATCGTTGATCTGTTGTATGATTATGTTGGAAATAAGGAAAATACCGACAAACTGGTGCCCGCCAACCTGGGTATCGAAGAACCGGTTCTGGCGCAGCTCGTGCTGGATTACAACCGTCTTCAGATAACAAAGGACGACCAGCTGCGAACCACGACCCGGAACAACTCCATTATAAAGGGGTTGGAAAACAACATTGAAAAGGTGAGAAAGGATATCCGGGAAGCCTTGTCGAATATCAGGAATGCCTATAAGCTTAGCCTCAGTACGCTGGAGAACGAAGAGAGCAACGCAAAAGGTCAGCTTCGCACACTTCCGGGAAAGTCGATGCAGATGTTGAATATTCAGCGTCAGCAAAAGATCCTGGAAGATCTGTACTCGTTCCTGTTGCAAAAGAAGATCGAGACTTCTATCTCCGGTGCAGGGACCATATCCAATTCCAAGGTACTGGAACCGGCGCTGGCCAATCCCAATCCCATCAGCCCGGACAGAAAGAAGATCTATACCTTATACGTGATGATCGGGCTTCTTATTCCGACCGGTATCTTTTTCCTGATCGAAGTGCTGAAGGATAAGGTTTCCGGCCGTGCGGAAGTTGAAAAGAAGACCAATGCGCCGATCCTTGGCGAGGTCGGGCATTCCGATGAAGAGCAGTCTTCCCTTGTCGTTACCAAGAACAGCCGGAGCATCATCGCCGAACAGTTCCGTATCATCCGAACGAATCTGCAGTATATCATCGGGTCCGAAAAGAAGGCCAATATCCTGGTCACCTCTTCCTTCAGCGGTGAAGGGAAGTCCTTTATCAGCACCAATATGGGCGCGGTAATGGCGCTTTCCGGAAGAAAGACGGTGATCATGGAGTTCGATATTCGTAAACCCAAGATCGTTTCCGGCCTGGACCTCAAACGGAAAATGGGTATTACCAACTATATCATCGGTAAGGCGAGCTTCCAGGATCTGCTGATCAAGGTAGAGGGCATGGATAACCTCTATGTAATTCCTTGCGGTCCCATCCCTCCGAACCCTGCCGAGTTATTGCTTGACCCCCGGCTGGATGAGCTGATGGCTGAAGTCCGCGCCAATTTTGAGATCGTCATCATGGATACGGCCCCTGTAGGGCTGGTGAGTGATTCGCTCAGCCTGAGAAAATACGCCACCTGTACTATGTATGTGATCCGGCAGGGCTATACTTTCCGCAAGCAGCTGATGATGATAGATGATCTTTATGTAACCAAAAAGCTCCCATCCCTATCTCTTTTGCTCAATGACGTAACTTCGGCGGGAGGGTATTACGGCGGATATGGTTACTATGGGAAAAACTATGGCTATGGGGCGGGTTCCAGCTATTTCGATGAGGATTCCTCAAAGGGGGGTAAGAAGAATCTGTGGAAGAGGTTGAAGCAACAATGGGAAAATTTATTTAAATAGGCCATTGACAACTGAATACTATTCTGAACATATATCCCGTTAATACAATCGATGAACGCCCCTGACATAGATATAGAACAACAGCAATGGGATCTGGTGATAAAGCCCAAGACCGGCCTTTTCGAGATCAACTTCAAAGACGTATGGTCTTATCGCGACCTGCTGGTGCTGTTGGTACGCCGGGACTTCGTCGCCATGTATAAGCAAACCATTCTTGGACCTATCTGGTTTGTACTGCAGCCAATCCTGACAACGCTGACCTATATCCTGGTTTTCACCGGGATCGCCAAGATTGGAACCGACGATGTACCGCCGCTGGTTTTTTATATGGCTGGGATCACCATGTGGAACTACTATTCCGAATGTCTGACAAGAACCTCTACCGTCTTTAAGGATAACAGTAATATCTTCGGAAAAGTTTACTTTCCGCGGTTGATCATGCCGCTGTCGATCGTCGTCAGTAACCTGGTCAAGCTGGGTATCCAGTTTGGTCTTTTTCTTGTGTTTTGGGCCTATTATCTTATTGCCAAGGGAAATGTACATCCCAACCTCTATATGCTGCTGACTCCTTACCTGGTCATCCTGCTGGGCTTACTTGGTCTGGGCTGCGGCATGGTGATCTCTGCACTGACGACCAAATACCGTGACCTGGCTTTGTTGCTCACCTTTGCCATTCAACTGCTGATGTATGCTACTCCGGTCATTTATCCTATGTCGGGGGTCAATCCAAAATACCGGTGGATCGTACTGGCCAATCCGATGAGTTCTATCGTGGAAACCTTCCGTTATGCATTCGTTGGAAAGGGGACTTTCAGCTGGGGGCTGTTGGCTTACAGTACTGTGTTCACCCTTGTAGTACTGATCGGAGGAACGCTGATCTTCAACAAGGTCGAGAAGAACTTCATGGATACCGTATAATTAGATCTTAAACTGCCTGAATTAAAAGACATGAGCGACACGGTTATTAAAGTAGAGCATTTATCCAAACTATATCGCCTTGGGGAAGTGGGCACCGGTACGATCAGCCATGACCTGAATCGCTGGTTTGCCAGGATCAGGGGAAAAGAAGATCCTTTTTCAAAATTGGGAGAATCCAACGACAGGACAAAAAAAGGGAGTTCGGAATATGTGTGGGCTTTGCAGGATATCAACTTCGAGATAAAAAGGGGCAGTGTGGTGGGGATTATCGGCCGGAACGGCGCCGGCAAATCTACCCTGCTGAAAATATTATCGCGTACTACCGCCCCCACAAAAGGGAATATAAAGATAAAGGGAAGGGTAGCCAGTCTCCTCGAGGTGGGAACGGTTTTTCACCCCGAACTGACCGGAAGAGAAAATATCTACCTGAACGGGACCATCCTCGGGATGCGCAGAAAAGAGATCGACCGCAAACTGGACGAGATCGTTGACTTTGCGGGTGTCGAACGCTATGTCGATACACCGGTCAAACGGTATAGCAGCGGGATGTATGTCCGTCTGGCTTTTGCCGTCGCAGCCCACCTGGAAAGCGAGATCATGATCGTGGATGAAGTGCTTGCCGTAGGCGACCTGGAGTTCCAGAAAAAGTGTTTTGGCTATATGAACAAGATCAACGAAAGTCATGCCAAGACGCTTTTGATCGTATCCCACCAGCTCAATGTTATAAAAAGCCTTTGTAAAGAAAGTATCCTGATGGCCAATGGAACGCTTCAGAAATTCGATACTACCGACAAAGTACTTACGGAATATCTCTATACCAATAAGTCAAGCTCTTCATGGGTAAGGACCGAGAAGTACGACAACAAGTACTTCGACCTGATGGAACTGGAACTGCAGAATGAGGACGGCGAGCCCACCACGATATTTACAGGAATGGACAACATCGTGTTGTCTGTGGAACTGAATGTAAAGCAGCTGGTGCCTGAGCTGATCGTTGGCTTCGCCATTTATGCCGAGGACGGTACGCTTATCTTCTGGGCAACCAATAAAGACGAAAAGGTCGAGAACTGGGCCGAGCTTTCCAGCGGAAAATGCCGGTTGAAGTTCGTTATCCCTTCCCGTTTCCTCAATGAAAGCTCCTATTTTATCGAATTCTTTGCAGCCATACATTATCGGGAGTGGATCATCAATCCCGATGGCACGGCGCCCCGTGTCGACTTTGAAATAAAGGGCGACCTGAGCGATTCGCCGAACTGGCAGGCCAAGCGTCCGGGTATCATGGCGCCATTGATAAAATCAACTATTATTAACTAGCATATTATGGGCTTAATTTATAGCGGAGTTCCGAAAGAGCTGACCTTATCGTTGAGAGATAAAAAGGGGATCAAAGTATTTGTTGAGACAGGCACCTATATGGGCGAAACAACCGTATGGGCTTCTGAGCACTTCAAAAAGGTATATTCCATCGAGGCTGCCGAAAGCATCTATCTCAAGACAAAAGAGAAACTGAAAGATTATAGCAATATCACCCTCATCTTTGGCGAAAGCAATAAAGAGCTGGGAAAGATCCCCATCAATGAGCCCGCGCTGTTCTGGCTGGACGCGCATTATTCCGCCGGGGAAACCTTCAACGGGGAAGTTCCGCTTATCGAAGAATTAAAGGTCATCAACAACCTCGATATCGATTCCTATATCTTTATTGACGACTCGCGGTTTATCACGGCAAAATGGCTTGGCGAGCAGTATTGCGAACTGGCGGATCTGATCAATATCCTGAGCGTAAAGAAGCGCTATATCGCCATCTTCGAAGACGTCATCATCGCTGTGCCTTATGAAGCAAAAGAACTGGTCAACGAATACGCCAACAATATGTCGCAGAAATATTGGGCAGACTTCCTGAACAGACCAGGTACGGGCAAGAGCGAACCCGGCAACAGCCTTATTCGCCGCGCCTATAACAAAATATTTAAATAAAGCCGCCATAATAAAATTGATATGTACAAAGCTCTGCGTGGATTTTTAGGAAGTAAATACCACTCCTACAAAAGACAAAAGGCGTTTGAAGCGCAGATGAACGAGTTTCAGCGCCTGGATACGGAGCGCAAATGGCCGGTCAAAAAAGACGACCTTTTTCCCTGTCTCGACGACGCCACTTCGACGACGGGCTATGACACCCACTATGTCAATCACCCGGCCTGGGCGGCCAGGATCATAAAGCAGAACAATCCTGCCAAACACATCGACATTTCGTCGACCCTGCACTTTTGTTCCATGCTGTCGGCCTTTGTCCCTACCGA
The DNA here is from genome assembly GCA_015654595.1 of Chitinophagales bacterium. Classification (GTDB taxonomy): domain Bacteria; phylum Bacteroidota; class Bacteroidia; order Chitinophagales; family Chitinophagaceae; genus Puia. Next base: position 50,098 of record JAATGQ010000109.1, read on the forward strand.
GTTTTACGACTATAGACCAGCCGATCTTACCCTTTCGGGTCTCTTTTGCGGCAAGGCGGATCTGACCAGTCTTTTCTTCGATTCCAATTCGGTTGAAAGCATCTCCTGTATGCATACCATCGAGCACATTGGACTTGGACGCTATGGAGATCCCATCGATCCGCTGGGCGACAAAAAGGCGATCGACGAGCTGATCAGAGTCACTTCGCCTGGCGGAACCCTCCTGTTTGTTACGCCGGTGGGCCAACCCAGAATACAGTTCAACGCACATCGGATATATAGCTTTGAGATGATCATCGATCTTTTCAAAGGGCTCCATCTGCAGGATTTTTCTCTTGTACTGGACAACGGAAAGTTCATCAATAATGCGGATCCCAAACTGGTCGCAGAACAGCGGTACGGTTGCGGCTGCTTTTGGTTCAAAAAAGGATAATGATAGTAGGAAAATTAATGGGCGGCCTGGGGAACCAGATGTTCCAGTATGCGGCAGGAAGGGCTTTGGCAGAGAAATATCATACCGATCTCTACCTGGATATGGCCTATTTCAGCGACGCCCAGGGCATGGTGCCGAGACCCTTTGAGCTGAACAGATTTTTTTGCGATGTCCGAAGCGCTTCCGGCAAACAGATCAGGAGGATCACTGCCCGCAGCAAGATGCAGCGGGGCTTCGATAAGCTATTCGGCAGACAGTTCGTCTACCTGAGAGATAACGACGAAATGCCCGTTGTTCGGACGGGTAAGATTCCTTCCGTTTATATGGATGGATACTGGCAGTCGGAAAACTATTTTAAGGATATCGATAAAAAGATAAGAGCGGAATTCACTTTTGTCGACAAATTCAACAATGAGACGCGGCGGCTGGCAGGGCAGATCGATCCGAACAACAGCGCCGTCTCGGTTCATATAAGACGCGGGGACTACCTGGCTTCCGAAGCCATGAAGAATTTCCTTGGCGTCTGTTCGGTAGAATACTACAAGAAGGCGTTTGAATTGATCGAGGCAAAAGTGGGAAGCCCTTTTTATTACGTTTTCAGCGACGACCCGGATTGGGTGACGGAGCATATCATCGGTGAGAGAAAGGATATGGCACCGGTGTTTCACAACCGGTCCGAGGACAGCTGGCAGGATATGTACCTGATGAGCTGCTGTAAACATCATATCATCGCCAACAGCAGCTTCAGCTGGTGGGGCGCCTGGCTGGACCCGAATCCCGGCAAGGTCGTTATTGCTCCGCAGCAGTGGTTTCTGGCAAAGGAACTCTATGATCAGATAAAGAACATCATCCCGGAAAAGTGGATCAGAATATAGGCTTTACCCCGCCTTCCACCCGGATAAAGACAAAACAACCAAAGCCGTTTATGAAAAAATACATTCCCAGTCTCGATGGATTGAGGGCCCTGAGCATCCTCATCGTCATCATGTACCACATATTACTGAAAGGGTGGCCTGGGACAGAGTTCTCCTTTCCGCTGTCCATCATTTTTCATGGAAGCATGGGGGTTAACATATTTTTCGTCATCAGCGGTTTTCTGATCACCCGTCTCCTCCTGCAGGAAGAAGCAGAATCGGGGACCATCAGTCTCAAGAACTTCTATATCCGCCGGGCTTTCCGCATCTTTCCCGCCTATTATTTCCTAGTGCTGGTCTTGCTTGCGTTACAGCTTTTTTCCGTTCTTCATCTCGAGGCCAGGTCGTGGATCTCCACTGTCTTCTATTTCAAATATTTCTCCGGATTTGCTTACAAGGACTGGGAAACACAGCATTTCTGGTCGCTTAGCGTAGAAGAGCATTTCTATCTTATATGGCCGCTGGTCTTTATCTTCTTTAAGAAGTTCAGGGTACATTTTGCGGTCTTTATCGTGGCGATGGTCATTGTGATGCGGTTTAATGTCTACTATACCGTTCTACACAATACCACGTTTACAGACAGTCTTACTTTTTTTCAAAGAGCGGACGGTCTGATGATCGGCTGTCTTGGCGCTTTGTTCGAACCCAGAATATCGGCCTGGATCCAGAAATCCCGAAGTATCCTTTTAAATCCGCTGGTACTTATTCTGGCGCTGGGATTCATCTGCTCCGATGTTCTTCCCGAATGGAATTTAAAGCATCATTTGCACCTTGGCTTCCTGCTTATCCCGCTTGGGATCGGGATAAAGACCAGCGTGGGACTCGTTGCCAATGTGCTGATCGCATTGCTGATGTTTGTTTCCGTGTACAAACCCGGCGCCTGGTTCAACTTCCTCAATACAAAGCCGATGAGATACATCGGCCGCTTGTCCTACTCGCTTTATCTGTGGCAGCAGGTCATCCTGTCGGATCATCTTGCCCCGATCAATAAATTTCCATTGAATGTGATCGTCATCTTTGCCATGGCCAATTTCTCTTACTATGTGATAGAAAAGCCTTTCCTGCGGCTAAAAGATAAGATGAGGGTCCGTCGTTCGGCGCCTGCAACGCCTGCGGCGCAAACAGATCCAGCGGAACCTGCGGTTGCTTTGTCGTAATCTACCACCCTTAAGACCCAACAACCCATGTCGTCCCAAACTCTGTCGATTATTGTGCCTTATTATAACAAGGCCGCATATATAGCCGAAACACTCGATAGTCTGTTAAGACAGACCTATACCGACTGGGAGTGTATCATTGTCGATGACGGTTCCACCGATAACGGGGCTGCCATCATCGAATCTTATACAGCGAAAGACAGCCGGTTCAAAAGCATCCGCATTCCAAACGGCGGCGTTTCCAATGCCAGGAATGTAGGCATCCGGATGGCGGCGGGCGATATCATCTTCCCATTCGACGCCGATGATATCTTAGTCGAGACCCACCTGCAAAAGGTAATGGAGGTCTTTGCCGCTAATCCCAACGCCAGGATGGTCTATACGGGGGTAAGGCAATTCGGCGCTGTCAATGCCGATTATGAGCTGGAGCCTTACGATTATAGCCGTATGCTCCGTTCGAATATGGTGCATGGCACCATATATCTGAAAAAGGATTTCGAGAAGGTCGGAGGCTATCGCCTGAATATGGTCCATGGCCTGGAAGACTGGGACTTCTGGATTGCGCTGCTGGAAGACTTTAAACCAGGAGAAGTGGTCTATATCCCCGAACGGCTCTTCCTGTACCGCACCTCCGAAGACTCCCGTGCCGTACAGCTGGGAAAAGAACAGAAGGTGAGCAAGATGCTCGATAACATGGTCCTCAATAATTTTCTTATCTATCAGAAATACTATCCGGATATCTTCGAACGCATTATGTCGCATGACTTTAACGACACGATGATGAAAAAAGGCCCGGTGAAATTTCTGGTCAGCCAAATGATGAAACTGTCGACGTGGAAGAACAAGGTGGTCGGGCGTATAAAAGCTAAACCAAACAATCAATGAAGAAGCTAATCGCCGGCATTCTCAACGGCCTGAGACTAAAGCCGGCAGCGCTGAAGCTCTATTTCCTGGTTACCAATACTAACCGGTCTATCCGGTTATCTATAAGGAAGAGACGCATCCCGCGTCTTGCAAAGAAACGACAGAGCGGCGGTGTGCTGGCAGTCGATATCTGTACGGAACATGGTCTTGGTTCGAAACTGGAATGGAGTCTGGAAGTGATGGCTTACTGCGAAGAAAAGGGGCTCGAACCCCGGATACGGTTTTCCTATCCTCCTGCCGGCTCAGACTATTTTGGCTCCTTTTTCTTTATCAGAGGTGAAAAGGAATCTACAAAGACTACACCGCCTTTTACCAGGATCAGATTGATCCCGGAATTGGGATTCGAAAAGGACTACGACAAAGAACTTACGATAGAATGGGCTCACCGCCTGATCGACAAATACCTGGGCGTAAAACAATTCGTCCTCGACGAAGTGGATCAATTCTGCCGGGAGCATTTTGCTCAAAAAACGGTCCTGGGTATCCATTATCGCTCGACAGACAAGGTAGGTGAAGCACCTGCCGTCGCCTATGATTCGGTAACCCGGAATATCAGACACTATCTTGGTCTTTATCCCCAGACCAACGCCATATTCATCTCTACAGACGATCAGCGTTTTCGGGAATATATCGCCGGAGAATTCACCGCACTGCCGGTCATCATCCGGGAAGACTATTTCCGGTCCGACAACAGCTCTTCCATCCATCACAACAAGCGTCTCGACAAGTTTGAGGTCAATAAGGACGCGCTGATCAATTGCCTGCTGCTTTCCCGCTGCCATGCGTTGATCAAATCCTCCTCTTTCCTGAGCGACTGGTCCAAGCTCTTCAATCCCGCACTTCCCGTCGTACTGTTGAACAAGCCGTATGAACATGCGTTGTGGTTCCCTGCCAGCGAGATTGCCAAGGACGTTCTCTATCAACCTATATAAGCCGGAAGTATTGAGTAAACTGGTTTCCATTGTAATGCCCTGTTTTAATTCAGCCTCTTTTGTAGGGGCTGCTATCCAGAGCATGCTGGATCAGACCTGGCCAAACTGGGAGCTGCTGGTTATGGATGACTGCAGCACTGACGATACCGTATCGATCGTCAGCGCCTTTCAGCAAAAAGACAGCAGGATCGTCCTTTACAGGAACACGGAAAACAAAGGGATCGCCGCACAGCTCAACCGGGGGATCGGATTGGCGAAGGGCGACTATATCGGCAGGATGGACTCCGACGATCTTTCTGCGCCCGGCAGGCTCCGCGAGCAACTGGCGTTGATGGAGGCTTCGCCCGAAACTGTGCTTTGTACAACGGACTATCGGGTATTCTATACAGATGGCAGCCGTCCCGATGTGTCCATAAAAAGTCCGGGGGAGTATAAAGCGATCCGGCTGATGCTGCTGCAGGATCTTTTGCTATGCGGCCCGTCCTTTCTGGCAAAGGCGGATGTGATCAAACGCTATCCTTTTAATCATTCCCTGGTGGTAGGGGAAGACTATGACGTTTTCTGCCGGATAGCCGCGGAACACCAAATAAGAAATCTGAACAGCGAACTCTACCTTTACCGGAAACATGGGAAGAGTATTACCGACAATGCCGATAACTGGAAAAAGGCGGGTACGGACAATATTCGGAAGAGTTATCTGCAATCGCTGGGCATCCATCTTTCCGAAGAAGAGTCGTCTTTTTTTATCGATCTCCTTACCGGCAATACCCGGCATAAAGTAAACCGCCGGTTCTTCAGAGGGCTGTCCCGGATAAAAGCCAGGGTGATCGGCCAGAAGATATTTGACGACAAGCTGTTTCAGCAGTTTTTGAATGAAAGGCTCAACACGTATCTGCTCACGACCAAGGCCTATGGCTTTGGCGCATATATTTACATCCTGTTTTATTTTCCGGAGGTATTGACCCGATCAGGACTCAAGAACAATTTGCGTTTTTTCATAAGGTCATTGCATGGCTAGACTTCTTTTTATCTGTCCGGGTGTATTGGGGGGCGTAAGGTCTTACGTACTGAACCTGACCGCTTTTCTGCGGGACAGGAATGTGGATTATGGCATCCTGTTTTATACGCCGACCGCGGGGATCCGAACCCACCAATCCACCAATCCCCAAGAAAGGTCTGTCACGCTGCACTATAGCGCGTATGCATCCCAGCCGGCTGTATACCGGTCGCTGGGGAATTGTTTTGGCCGCGACGATATCCTTATCTGCAGCGATTCGCTCGAATTGGATGCGATCAATTATCTACAGGTTCCCAATAAGATCGTGTTTTTGATGCATGGCGATCTGGAGCACTATAACAGCATCCTGCACCGGCACGCTTCGATCATCGACAAGGCCGGCTGTGTGAGTATTGGTCTTAAGGACAAATACAGCCAATTGTATCCCTCTGTATCGTTTTCTGTGGCTCATCCCCTGGTCGCCGATTTTAAAGGCGAAAAACCCGAAAGCGCCGACGGGGAAATGAGAGGAGTATTCATCGGCCGCGTAGAATACCTGAAAGGCGCGGATACTTTTATCAATTTGATCAAACTGGCGGAGGACGAACAATTATCCATTCGTTGGGTCGTTTTTGCTACGAGTAAGGGGAGCGATCCCGGTTTGCTCGCAGAGCTGCCAAAGGAAGTCGATCTGAACCTCGACGGACCGAATTCGGCTGTCCTGTCGGCGCTGGAAAAAGCGGACTGGCTGATCTTTCCCAGTCGGAGTGAAGGGTTTGGGATAGCGGTGCTGGAGGCGCAGAAAAGAGGGGTCGTGCCGATTGCAAGACCGCTCCCGATCGGTATCCCCGACATGATCAGACCCCGGGAAACCGGGTTCCTGGCGGAAACAGCCGAAGAAATGCTGGCCATCATCCGGCAATGGAGTTCGGACAGGCGTGCCTTGGCGGAGCTGCGGCGGAGTGTGATGCGATTCGCCAACGATCATTTTGACTATGAAAAGACAGGACTTCGATTTCTTGCTATCATAGAAGAAGTCGATAACTTGCCTGTGGACCGGAAAAAGAAATTTGGACAGGCCGTTATCAACAGAATGGAACGAATTTTACCGGAGTGGATCTATCGCCCGTCGAAATTCATTTACAGTAGGATAAAATACCGAAACAGCATTTAAAATTATGGAATCTTCTCAGCCTTTGGTTAGTGTGCTGATGACGGCTTTTAACCGGGAAAAATATATCAGGGAGGCGATCGACAGCGTTTTGTCCTCTTCCTATAAGAACTTCGAGTTGATCATTGTGGATGACCGGTCTTCGGATGATACGCTGGCTATCGCCCGGGAGTATGCCGCCCGCGACGGCCGGATAAAGGTCTTTCAGAATGAAGTTAATCTTGGCGATTATCCCAATCGGAACAAGGCGGCCTCTTATGCTTCGGGTAAATACCTTAAGTATGTAGACTCCGACGATCTTATTTACCCGCATTCCCTGGAATTGCTGGTCAGCTCAATGGAGGCCTTTCCGGATGCGGCACTGGGGATCGTGAGTGTGTATGCGCAGGAAGAAAAGCCATTTCCTTTTGCGCTGGAACCTGGCGAATCCTACCGGCAGCATTTCTTTGTCGAAAAAAGAGTACTCGATATCGGACCGGGTGGTCTGATCTTCCGTACCGACAGGTTTCGCGAGGTCGGCGGCTTCACGGGGAAAAGATATATCGGAGATATAGAGATCAATCTAAGGCTTGCCGCAAAATGGCCCATTGTACGGATCACTTCGGCGCTGGTTTATTGGAGAAGACATGAAGGTCAGGAATTTGCCGCAGGACATAATCTCTCCGGCTATCTCGAATTGATGCTGCCGCTTTACAAAGAAGAGCTGGGAAAACCCGAATGTCCGTTGTCCGAAGAGGATCGGCAAAAGGTCATTCAGTATTATAGAAAGATCTCAGCCTCCGGCGTACTGAGTCTTGCTGTCAAACAAAGACAGTGGGGACGGGCTGTAAAGCTCTACCGCCAGCTGGAGCTGTCTCCGGCTGATCTGCTCAATGCTGTATTCAACAGAAAAAAAACACTGACGGATGGACAAGCACACGGATAGATCCGAACCGCTGGTGTCGGTGATCATACCTGCCTACAATGCTGCCGCGTTTCTTCCCGAAACGCTTCGGAGCGTTTTGGCGCAGACCTGGCAGAACCTGGAGGTCATCGTGGTCAATGATGGGTCAAAGGACAATACCGACGAGGTGATGTCGGCTTTTACCGACGACAAGCGGATCGTCTATATCAACCAGGAAAATAAAGGCTGCTCAGGCGCAAAGAATACTGGCCTGCAGGCCGCTACCGGCGACTTTATACAATATCTCGATGCCGATGATCTGTTGAGTCCGGATAAGATAGCCGAACAGGCAGCCGTATTAAAGGGCCGCCCCTGGGATATAGCCGTGTGTCGGACAAAAGTGTTTGCAAAAGACATTACGGTAACAAGCGGAGAGATCGATACAGAGTTCCTCTACACCACCGAAGACACGCTGGGATTTCTGCTTAATCTCTATGGTATAAGCGGAAAGGACGGCATGATCCAGCCCAACGCCTTTCTGATGGGCCGCCAGGTTGCAAAAGAAACCGGCGTTTGGGATATGTCGATCTCCCCTTCTCCCGATGAGGACGGCGAATATTTCTGTCGAGCGCTGTTGAAGGCGGGAAAGCTGTGGTTCACTCCGCGGGGGATCAATTACTATCGCAAGGACCCCGCTTCGAAAAGCCTTTCCAAACAGCACTCTTACCGCCATGCAAAGGGCGCGCTTCGCTCCATCGAGCTGAAGGCAGATCACCTGTTGCAGCGGGAAGATTCAGAAAGGATAAAAAGCCTGATGGCCAGACATTTTTCCAGCTTTATGTATGTGTACTACCCGGCTTATCCCGATCTCGTAAAAGAAGCCGAAGAGAAGATACATGCGATGGGGATCGAAAAAATTGCTCCGCAGGGCGGGGATAAGTTCAATAAAATTGCCAGAGTTTTGGGCTATAGCAACACGCTGAAATTAAAATCCCTGTTTCAAAAATCGCGGAGGTCCGGGCAATGAAAAAGCTGGCTGTTTTAACGACACATCCGATCCAATATAATGCGCCATTGTTCAAGCTGCTGGCTCAAAGAGCAAGGATCGAAGTGAAAGTTTTTTATACCTGGGGCGAGGACGTGTTGAAAGACAAGTTTGATCCCGGTTTTGGCAAAGTGATCACCTGGGACATTCCGTTGCTGCAAGGCTATCCTTACCAATTCTTAAAGAACGATTCCGAGAAACCCGGTTCTGATCATTTTAAAGGAATTTCCAATCCCGATGTTATCGAACAACTGGATGCCTGGCATCCCGATGCCCTATTGATCTATGGTTGGAGTTACAAGAGCCATCTGGCGGTAATGCGGCATTACAAGGGGAAGACTCCGATTTTTTTCAGGGGCGATTCCACGATGCTGGACGAGCAGCCGGCGATCAAATCGTTTATTCGAATGCTGACCCTTCGCTGGGTCTATCGTCATTTGGATAAGGCCTTTTACGTAGGAACAAACAACAAAGAATATTTCAGACGCTGCGGTCTCCGGGAGCGGCAGTTGTTGCTGGCGCCTCATGCGATCAATAATCATTTCTTTGCCGAAAATGATGAGGAGGTGAGCCGCCGGGCGCTGGTCTGGCGGAAAGAACTGGGGATAGGCGAGAACGACTTTGTCTTTTTATTCGCGGGAAAACTAGAGCCCAAGAAATCTCCGCTGCTCTTGCTGGAAGCGTTTAAAAAGGCGCAATTCCCAAAGACGGTGCATCTTGTTATCGTAGGCAATGGGGAGCTGGAGCAGCAAATGAGATCCGGGGCCAAAGGTTATCCCGTTCATTTTCTCGGGTTTCAGAATCAAACGGCGATGCCTGCCGTCTACCGGCTGGCAGAATGTGTCGTACTTCCTTCTGGCGGACCTGGCGAAACCTGGGGCCTGGCGATCAATGAAGCGATGGCCTCCGGCCGTCCTGTCATCGCCAGCACCAAATGCGGTGGCGCCATCGATCTGATCAGGGAGGGTCGGAATGGTTATATCTTTACAGCGGGAAATGCCGAAGAGTTGAAAGCGACGATGCAGAAGGCGGTTAATAATAAAAACATACGATCGGAGATGCGCCGGCAGGCAAGGGAGGACATCCAGTCGTTCTCGCTGGACAGGGTCGCAGCGGTCATTGAAGAGGCGATGCTTACCGAATCCGAACATATTTAACTTATGAGTATTGTTATTTGCCAGTTACCAAAAGCCGGTCTCGGAAATCAGCTGTTCCCGCTGCTGAAAGCCGCCGTATTTGCGCGGCTCAATGATCTGCCTCTGCTGGTTACCGGGTACCATCAGTTGAAGATCGGACCCTGGCTGAGAGGCGAAAAGACCAAGCGTAACTATCATGGCTATTTTCTTTTCGAGAAAAGCATGATCGGTGAATATATCGACAGACTGAAGCTATACCAATACCGGAAATATGACCTGGTAAAGGAACCCGTTGTCAAAAAGCTGGAGGGGGGCAGCAAGGAGAAGAGGCAGTTTGTGTTTTCCGAAATACCACACTGGAGCGACTATTTCGCCGGCCTGAAAGAACACAGGTCACTGGCCATTTCTCTTTTTCATGAGCTGATCAATCCGGCAGTGATAAGAAGTACCATTCGGGGCCATCGGCCTTCCGTCGGCGTTCATATCCGGATGGGAGATTTCCGGAAGCTAAAGGCAGGCGAAAACTTTGCGAGCGTAGGCGCTGTCCGCACACCGGAAATCTATTTTGTCGATATCATAAAAGCCATCCGCGAGATCCTCGGACTTCCGTTACCTGTGACTGTATTCACGGATGGATACCGCAGCGAGTTCGAGACACTTTTTACGATGCAGGACGTTCACCTGGAAGAAGGGAATAAAGATATAGAAGATCTTTTATTACTGTCGCAAAGCCAGTTTATTGTGGCTTCGGCGGGCAGCACGTTCAGCTACTGGGCCGGCTTTTTGTCCAATAGCCCGCTGATCCTGCATCCCGACCATCTGCATGCGTCCATTCGCCCGGAAGAGGTCAATCGGCTTGTTTATGAAGGGCCTTTCGATCTGCAGGCCCAAAACGGATTGCTGAGAAGGAATATCATTACTCTTATATGAACCCAAAACTTTCCCTTCCTTGACACCTTTGAAGATTTTATTGGTCGGATCCGACCAGGTCTGGTCCCTGGAAAAGATCTATATGCGCTACCTCCTGGAAGAAGGGGTCAATGTCGAGTTGTTTGCGGCTCAGAATCTTTTCTACGCCTACAACAACAGCCTGATCAATAAAGTGATGGTGCGTTTGGGCATCGCCGGAATATACCGCTCTATAAACGAGGCCTTGCGCAGCCGGATACTGGCTTTCAAACCCGATATCGTGTGGGTCTTCAAAGGGATGGAGGTCATGCCGGAGACGATCGAATGGATAAGAGCGCAGGGGATTATCGCAGCGAATTATAATCCTGACAATCCTTTTATTTTCTCGGGCCGCGGCAGCGGTAATAAATATGTTACCCAGAGCATTGGCCTTTTTGATCTTCACTTTACGTACAATCTCGAAGTGCTGAGAAGGCTGAAAGAAGAATATAAATTGCAAACAGTTTTCCTGCCCTTTGGTTTTGAACTTTCAGACGTTGTTTTCCAGTTGGCTGTAAAAGAGGAAGAGATTGGCAAAGTCTGTTTTCTGGGTAATCCCGATGCTGGCAGAGCCGTCTACATAAAGGAGCTGCTGGGCGCGGGTATTCCTGTGGATCTGTATGGCAATGAGTGGGAGAAGTTCGTAGAAAAACATTCGTTGATGCGTTCTTTCCCGGCGGTATACGGCGACGAGTTCTGGAAGGTGCTGCGGCGGTATAGGGTGCAGCTAAACCTGATGCGTATCCACAACGAGGATTCGCACAATATGCGCAGCTTTGAAGTGCCCGGAGTCGGGGGCATCATGCTGGCGCCTGCGACGACAGAGCACCGGCTTTTCTTTAAAGACGGAGAAGAAGCATTTTTGTTTGGCTCGGCTGCGGAAGCCATAGAAAAAGCGCGGCAGATCCTGGATCTGCCGACCGTGGATGCGGATAAAATAAGAATGCGAGCCCGGCAGCGCTCGCTGGAGAGCGGTTATACCTATCAACAGCGTACGAAAGATGTTCTTCAGGAATTAAAACGACTGCATGCGGAAGCTGGCCATCATTCAATTTAATCCTATCGAGCTTTATCCGCCCGTTCTGAACTGGCTGAACTTCCTGGCGGAGAAATGCGGCGATGATATAGAAGTGCGCGTGTTTACCATGTCGCCCGCCGCCGCTTTTACCCCATTTGTATCAGACGCGAAAAATATTCATATTGTTCGTGCCGGCAGATTGGGTAAGAAAGGAATAAAGGCGTATTGGAATTACCTGCTGTTCTATTTAACCGCCTTTTTGCAGCTATTGAGGTGGCGTCCCGGTATTGTTTTATATTATGAAACAATTTCCGCGCTGCCTGCACTTTGGTACAGGAAGTATTGGAACCGCCGCGCGGAGCTGTACATTCACTACCATGAATATACCTCTCCGGAGGAATATCAGCAGGGTATGGTGCTGGGGAGATGGCTGCATCGGATGGAGAAAAGGACGTATAGCAGGGCGGCATGGATATCCCATACCAATCAGGATCGGATGGACCTGTTCCTTCGCGATCTGGGTCAGCCGTCAGGGCTTTCTGTTTTTATACTGCCCAATTATCCGCCGCGTTCCTGGCAACGCGCCGGCCGGGATGAGACCATTGGTCTGCCGGTGAGAATGGTCTATGTGGGGGCATTGAGTATGGATACGATGTACACAAGAGAGCTGGCGGAATGGGTGATCGGGCAATCAGGAAAGGTGACGCTGGATATTTATTCAGATAACCATACTCCTGAAGCGGCCGGCTTTTTAGATTCGTTGGGCAGCGACCTGGTCCGGTTCAAAAAAGGAGTGAATTATTTTTCCCTTCCGGCTATCCTTGGCGAGTATCATATTGGAGTTATTTTATATAAAGGTCATATACCCAATTATGTGTATAATGCACCCAATAAACTGTTCGAATATATGGCTTGCGGGCTGGATGTCTGGTTTCCCGTGGTGATGAAGGGGTGTTATCCTTATATAACACAGGAGGTTTACCCAAAGGTGATGGCGGCAGACTTTGACAATCTTTCATCTCTGGATTGGCCGGCTGCGATCGACCGGTCCGGATTGGAATATGCCGTTTCCTCATTTTATGCGGAAAATGTGCTGGGCCAGCTGCTGTACCATATGAAACAAAAACGTGACGAATGAAAGCGCTGTTAATAGGACTCTGCATAGTTATCTATATCATCCTTCAGAACGAGGGCGGCCTGACCAATTGGGAGCAGCTTTCCGTTGTATTCTTTATATTTATCTTTCTGACCTTCCTGGCGGACCTCGGCAAAAAGGTCGTGGTCCTCGACTTTACAAATCTGCTGGCTGTGATGACCTGTCTGATCATGCCGGTCATCTTTTACCATGTCTATACGACGGCCAATCCGCTGGCGAAGCTGTGGGCGAAATACATGCCCATCTCTTCCGACAGTTACTTTTCCTTTGCTGTACCGGCCTGTGTCGCCCTTTATGCAGGGCTCAAGCTGCCTTTGCGCAGGAAGAATAAATACGACGCCCATCCCCAGGCTTATCTCGATAATGTAAAGGCCTATCTGGCAAAGAATCCCAAACTGGGCTTATACCTGGTAATGGTCGGTGTCGGCGCGGGCCTGCTCAACTTCCTGGCGCCGGGAGGATTAAAGGAAGTGTTCTTTCTGATGGCCCACCTGATCTTCGTGGGCGTCTTTTATGTGATCTATTCTCCAAATAAATACAAGCGCTATATCGTTCCTGGTGTTATTGCGCTGATGTTGTCCGAAGCGATCGCAACGGGGATGTTTGGTCACCTGATCTATATCCTGGCTTGTTCGGTCGTACTGCTGCTGCTGGGGTCGAAGATCTCTTTTGGACGAAAGCTGACCTACGCGTTATTTGGGCTTTTTCTTGTTACGGTGCTTCAATCCATAAAAGGGGACTACCGGAAACGGACCTGGGTTGGAGAAGGGGAAGCCGATCCGTTATACTTTGTCGAGTTGATATCGGATCGTATCGCATCGCCTTCTTCTATGTTTGACCCGAATGGGATGTTCGTTCTGTCGGTGCGGTTAAATCAGGGCTGGCTCGTAGCCAACACGATGAAGCTGGTGCCGGAAAGACACCCATTTGGAGATGGAGAACCCTTGCTGGAGGCGGTGGCGGCAACTTTTGTCCCGCGCGCATTATGGCCGGATAAACCCGAGGCCGGAGGAAAGGCCAACCTAAAGCGATTCTGGGGTTTTGAGCTGGTTGGCTGGAGTACCAATATCGGTACGCTGGGGGAGGCCTACGCCAACTTCGACAGAGCGGGGGGGATTGCTTATATGTTCTTCTATGGACTCTTCTTCAACTTTATGCTTACCCTCCTTTTAAAGCAATCGGAGAAAAGACCTACGCTGATCTTATGGATACCCTATCTGTTCTTTTCGGCGATCTCCGTTGAAACCGATCTGCTGACGACGATGGGTGCTCTTGTTAAAGGCGTTATCTTTACCTTTATCGTGTTTCGCGCTTTTCACTACTTTTTCCGGATGCAACTATGACCTATCCCATACATTATTTTTATCGGCATCCGCATCCTATCTACTTCAGCATCGAAAAGTTGTTTGCCGGCATAAGCCGGCAGATCAGGCAGGAACATGCCGGAGAATTTGCGGTACAGGATGTCGTTTTACCCTACAATACCGGCGCCAGCACCCTGCTTAAAAATCTGCGTTTTGCCAAGCGTCGCCAGGGGATGATCAATCATGTTACCGGCGATGTTCACTATGCCTTATTAGCCTGCAGCAAACGCAATATCGATGTGCTGACGGTCCATGACTGCGTGCTTTTGCATCAGTATCCGGCCGGGACCCTGCGGCATAGTCTGCTGAAGTGGATACTCTACGTTCTTCCCGTCAGAAAAGCCGATGTAGTGACCGTGATCTCCGGGAAGACCAAGGAAGAATTGATCCGATTTACAAAATGTGATCCCGATAAAATAAGGGTGATCCCCAACTTCGTCGAAGCCGTCTTCCAGCCTTCGCCTTATATCTTTAATCCGCAGTTGCCGAAGATCCTGTTTGTCGGCAGTACGCCCAATAAGAATCTGCAGCGTCTGGCGGAGGCGGTCACCGGGCTGGATGTCCATCTGGATATTGTTGCCATCCTTACGGAAGAACAAAGGGCGATGCTCAACGAGCGGGGCATCCGTTATACCGTCGCGTCAGGGCTTTCGCCGGAAGCGCTGCTGGAAAAATATCATTCCTGTGATCTGCTGGCCTTTCCTTCAACCTACGAAGGTTTTGGATTGCCGATCGTCGAGGCACAGGCCGTCGGAAGACCGGTCCTGACCAGCAGTTTGTCGCCGATGAAAGAGGTGGCTGGAGAAGGCGCATTACTGGTAGACCCTTATGACGTGGCTTCTATAAGGGCTGGTATCCTGGAAATTATCCAAAAAGACGGGGTCAGAAATAAACTGATAGCGGCCGGTTTATCAAATGTTAATCGATTTCGTGTCGAAAATATAACGGCGCAGTACGTAGATTTGTATAAGGAGCTGATACGCCGAAAAGCCCTGTGATCTTCCGGAAGGGATCACTTAGACCCAATAACTTTGAAAAACATGGAATTTGTAGAGACCTATCGCCAGCTCTTGCAATACAAACCCGAGACGGCAAGATCCCGGGTTCGGAAAATGGCATTGTCCTTTCTTTCTGCGGGGTACCGCCTTTCTCATTCCTATGCGAAGATCTTCAGTCTGCCCCGGATACAGTTTCTTTATATTCATCATATCTTCCAGGACGAAGAAAAGAACCTCGACCGTATGCTGCAAGCCCTGTCTGTTCACCACCAGTTTATCTCCTATTCCGATGCCGTTGAAAGAATATTGACGGGAAACATTGATAAACCCTATATCTGTATCAGTTCCGACGACGGGCTGAAAAACAACCTTTCGGCGGCGGCTGTGCTTAATAAATTCAGGGTCAGCGGCTGTTTTTTTGTATGTCCATCGATCGTCGGGGAAAAAGATCCGGCGAGGATTGAAGCCTTTGCGCGGCAGCGGCTGCATTTTCCACCTGTCGAATTCATGACCTGGGAGGATATTGCCGAGCTGCAGCGGCAGGGGCATGAGATTGGGGCCCATACCCTGTCGCATATCAATGTTGCGGGGACGCCGGCAGACCAGCTCGAAGAAGAGATTGGGGGCTGCTATGACGTGATCCGTCAGCGATGCGGCAGCTCCGATCACTTTGCCTACCCCTATGGCCGGTACAGCGATTTTTCGGGACTGGGCCGGGAAATAACCTTTCGCAGCGGATATCGCAGTTGTGCATCGGCGGCCCGAGGCTGTCATATCGTGGCCGACGGCGTAAAGACAAATCCTGCTGACCTTTTGATCCGAAGAGATCATATCGTACTAACCTGGCCTCTCCCGCATATTCTTTACTTTATTGCGCGAAATGCATCGGCTGCCGATGTAAAAAACAATTATTTCCCCTACTAATGCGTATTGTTATCCTGACCAGCAGCAGAAAAGGCACGGCATCTTACTGTCTGTCCGTACTACTGGAGCAGCCGGGTATAGACGTCGTACAGGTGATCTATAACCAGGGCCAGGTAAAGAATAAGTCAAAATTTTACCGGCAAAAGATCCGGAAAATGATCCGTATCGGCCTGTGGGGCGCCCTCAACGGGATAAGAATGCGGAAATGGTACGCCATTACTGCGGTGGACGGGCGGCCGATCGAAGATATAGAGACCGTCTGCAAAAATAATAACATACCCTTTGCCGTTACTGAAGGGATTAATACACAGACTACTATCGCATTAATGACCGCCTGTGATGCAGATTTGGGTCTGAGCCTTGGCAACAGCTATATTTCGCCAAAGGTGTTCACGATCCCGCGCCGGGGGATGTTAAATATACACGGTGAAATCCTACCCGCCTTTCAGAATGCGCAAAGCGTTATCTGGCAGCTGCATGAAGGGAGTGCCGAAACAGGGTACACTATTCATAAGATCGAGAAAAAGATCGATACAGGCCAGATCATAAAACAGGAACGATTCCCGATCCTGTTTAGAGACACGTTGGGTCGGACAGTGACAGATACGTGTATGCAGATACTGAAAAGGGCTGCCAGCGGTCTTGCCGAAGTATTGACGGATTATGATCGATTCGACCGGGAGGCGATGCCGCAGGGAGCCGGAAGATCTTTTACGACACCTTCTGCCCGGCAATTTTTCAGGATGCTGAAGAATTACCGGAAATTGAAGAAAAAAATACAATAGCCTATGTGCGGGATATCCGGAATAATAAGCCATAAGGGCGCAGCTGAGCTGGATGAAAAGATCCGGAGAATCAATGGCGCCATGTCTCACCGCGGACCGGATGCTGACGGATTTTTTGTCAGCGAAGGAGTTGCGCTGGGCCATCGCCGGTTATCTATTCTGGACCTGTCTTCTGCCGCCAACCAACCCTTTTTCGATCATTCCGGTCGGTACGTCACCGTGTTCAACGGAGAGATCTATAACTTCCAGGAGATAAAAAGCGAGTTAAAGGATTATCCTTTTGTGACGACCAGCGACACCGAGGTGATGATTGCCGCCTATGCAAAATGGGGGGCAGCCTGCCTGGAAAAATTCAGGGGCATGTTTGCGATCGCGATCTGGGATAAGATGGAGCGATCCCTTTTTATGGCCAGGGACCGGTTTGGGGTAAAGCCGTTCTATTACTACAAAGACGATCAGCAGCTGATCTTTGCTTCCGAAATACGGGCATTGCTGGCATCGGGTATAGTCCCGAGAAAGCTGGACAGGAATGCGCTGGTCGATTATCTTAAATATCAATCCTTTGTATCCCCTAACACGATCATCGAGGGGATAACCGAGCTGAGAGCCGGTACCTGGTTAAAGTATAAAGATGGGGGCGTCGAAGAAAAAGTCTATTGGGACATTACAAAGGTGCGCCGTCCTATGGAGGGCGTTTCCCTGTCCGATGTACAGCAGCAGATCCGGGAACTTCTTTACCAGTCCGTAGAGCGCCGTCTCGTCAGTGACGTTCCGCTGGGCGCCTTTTTATCCGGCGGGATAGACTCGAGCCTGGTGGTTGCGATCATGTCCAGGGTGAGCAAGTCAAAGACCAATGCGTTCACGATCTCTTTTGAAGAAAAAGAATACGACGAGTCCTCCTATGCCGAGCTGGTAGCCAAAAAATTTGGGGTCCATCATAATAAAGTCCTGCTTCGTCCCCAGGATTTCCTCGATAAACTTCCGGCGGCGCTCGATGCGATGGATCTCCCCAGCGGCGATGGACTGAACACCTATGTAGTTTCCGGTGCGATCCGGAAGACCGGTATCGTGGTGGCGTTGTCGGGTATCGGGGGGGATGAGCTTTTTGCCGGTTACCCGATATTCCAGCAATACCAGCGTATTCGGAAAAAGGCGGGTCTTTTTGATCATAGTCTCCTGGGACGAAAAGCGCTGGCTGCGCTGCTGCCTGCCTCCAATCAGCGTTTCTCACGGATGAAACAGCTCGCAGAAGCGCCTTCTGCCAGTATCGCCGATATCTATCCCATTTTCCGGAGTATCCAGAACAAGCATAGCCTTTCCCGATTGCTGCCTGATTATAAAATCTCCGAAGGACAGACGCTGGAGAATTATTTGAAGATAAAGGGCGGGGACATCGCCCTTTTCCCGGACTTTAGTCAGGTTTCCATTGGCGATTACCTTGGCTATACCCAGTCGGTGCTGCTGAAGGACGCCGACCAGATGAGCATGGCTTCTTCGCTGGAGTTAAGAGAGCCTTTCTTTGACCACGATCTGGTCGAGTATGTGCTGAATGTGCCGGACGATCTGAAATATCCCCGCTATCCAAAGCGTTTGCTGGTGGAGTCTTTTGGCGATCTGCTGCCTTCCGAGATCGTATTCCGGAAAAAGCAGGGGTTTGTGCTTCCTTATGACGTCTGGCTTCGTAAGGACCTGAGAAGCTTTTGTGAAGAAAGGATAAAAAATCTGGCAGCGAGAGGTATCTTCTCCGAATCCGCGTTGATCAAGTATTGGGACGATTTCATCCAAAATAAGTCTAATATCCGCTGGGCCGATATCTGGATCTTTATCGTTTTAGAATATTGGCTGGAGAAAAACAATATCAGTGCATGACGGCTCCCAGGAAGATCCTTTTATTTGCAGACTGGTTTGCCCCCGGCTATAAGGCCGGTGGTCCCATTCGGTCCTGTGTCAACTTTGCCCACCATATGCGGGACAACTACCAGGTCTATGTATTTACCTCGGACAGGGATCTGGGATCGACCTCCGCTTATGAGGGGATCACGACCGACAAATGGTATTCTCCCGATGGAAAGGTCCTCCTTTACTATGCGAGTCCTGCCGGGCTTACCTGGAAGAATATCCGGGTCCAGCTGACCTTTGTCCAACCTGACTTTATCTATCTGAACAGCATGTTTTCGACCCGGTTTACCGTCTTCCCGTTGTTGCTGCAGCGGTTATTCCCGGGGCCGGGTAAGATATTTTTGTCTCCCAGGGGCATGCTCCGGTCGAGTGCTGTTCAATTCAAATCCCTTAAAAAGAAAATTTTTTTCAATAGTTTCCGTTTGTTAGGGTTTCATCGGAGGGTCACCTTTCTGGCTTCGGACGAGACGGAGGTAAATGACGTAAAGGGGTATTTTGGAAACCAGACAAAAGTTGCGCTGGTGCCCAATTTTCCCGCTGCGCTTCCCGACCGGCCCATCATTCCGGAGAAAAAGGCAGGGGAACTGTCGATGGTCTACATTGGCAGGATACATCCGATAAAGAACACGGATTTTTTACTCCGGGTTTTAAAAGACGTAACGGCAAAGGTCCGTTTGACGATAGTCGGCAGTCAGGAAGACCCGGCGTTCTGGGCGGTGTGTGAACGATTGATAAGCGAGCTGCCGTCCAATATAGAGGTAAAGTATGCTGGTGAAATACCCAACCATCGACTGCCTGATATTACTATCGGGCACCATATCTTTACCCTGCCGACAAGAGGCGAAAACTTCGGGCATGCCATATTTGAGGCGTTGGTGCTTGGAAAGCCTGCCCTGATCAGTGATCAGACGCCGTGGAGAGGATTGAATCCCGTAAAGGCCGGATGGGATCTGCCGCTGGACAGGCCGGATCTGTTCAGCCGGGCTATCGAGGAGGCGGCGGCTTTCAGCCAGGAGGAGTATACCGAATGGAGTATGGCCACGCGTAAATTTGTTGAAAACTACCTGTTACAACTCGATTTGAAGGACGAATATCTAAAACTATTTTGTTAAATGTACATCTTAGGGCTTAACGCATATCACGCTGATTCATCTGCCGCTATATTTAAGGATGGAGTTATGATCGCCGCTACGGAAGAAGAACGTTTTCGCCGGATAAAGCACTGGGCTGGCTTTCCTTCCATGGCCATCGAGTTTTGCCTGCGTGAAGCCGGGATAACCCTGGAGCAGGTAGATCATATCGCTATTGGCCGCGACCCTTATGCCAAGCTGGGTAAGAAATTGCTTTTCCTGGCCAAAAATCCAGGGGGCGGCTGGCGTGCTGTGATGGACCGGTTTAACAACGCAAAAAAAGTTTCTTCTCTCGAAGAAGAATTTGCTGCGATGGCCCCGGGTATTGATGTCACTGCGTTGAAAAAGAAGATCCACCAGGTAGAGCATCACCGTAGTCACCTGGCTTCTGCCTTTTTTGCTTCACCTTTCGAAGAGGCGGCGCTTTTGTCGATCGACGGATCGGGAGATTTTTCTACTACGATGATCGGGACAGGCAAAGGAAATAAAATAACCGTAACCGGTTCTGTCGATTTCCCGCATAGCGTTGGCTTGTTTTATACGGCCTTTACGCAGCTGCTGGGATTTCCTCATTATGGCGACGAATACAAAGTGATGGGTCTGGCGCCTTATGGCAAGCCCGAATATGCCGACAAGCTCCGGGATGTGCTGATCTTTGGTTCCGATGGACTTTTTACCTTGAATTCCAAATACTTCCGGTCTGCCAAAAGCGGGATCGTTTCTTATGGGGAAGATCATATCCCTGTGGTGGCGCCTCTTTATGCCGACTATATGATAGAGAAGTTCGGACCTGTCCGGAAGAAGGAAGAGCCGTTGACACAGTATCATAAAGATATGGCTGCATCGGTTCAGCGGATCACCGAAGAGCTGATCTTTCATATTCTGACACATTTGCATAAAACGACGGGGCTGGAAAATATCTGTATTGCGGGCGGGGTGGCTCAGAATTCCGTTGCCAATGGCAAGCTGACCCGGAACACCCCTTTCAAGAATGTATACATTCCTTCAGCCGGTCATGATGCCGGTATCTCGATGGGGGCGGCATTATATGTTTATAACCAGCTGCTGGACAAGCCTCGCGCTGCGCCGGTCTGGACCGCCTATACCGGCAGCCGCTACACGAACGAAGAGATCGAAACTTATCTGAAGTCCCGGAATATTACCTATACCCGGTATTCAGATCAGGAGTTGTATGAAAAGGTGGCTGACCGGCTAATCGATGCGGGTGTCATCGGCTGGTTCAACGGCAGGGCTGAGTTTGGTCCCCGGGCATTGGGAGGCCGCTCCATCCTGGCCGATCCGCGCCGGCAGGACGCAAAGGATCTTCTGAATAGCAAGATCAAACGGCGGGAGAGTTTCCGACCCTTCGCCCCCAGTATATTAAAAGAATATGTAGAGGAGTATTTCGAGGTGTCAGATGTCGTACCTTTCATGGAAAAAGTGTTCCCCATCCGGCAGGAAAAGAGGAGCCTTATCCCAGCGGTTACACATGCCGACGGCACCGGCAGACTGCAGTCTGTAGACAGTACGGTGAGTCCGCGGTATTACCAGTTAATCGAGACCTTTCGCCAGAAGACTGGCGTCCCTATACTCTTAAACACCTCATTCAATGAGAACGAACCGATCGTCAATTCGCCGGAACAAGCTTTGGAATGCTTCCTTAGAACAAGCATGGACATGCTCGTTCTCGAAAACTGCGTTATCACCAGATGAGAAAATGAAGATAACCGTCATAACACCCACGTTTAACAGCGCAGCAACGCTGAGAGACACGCTGGCTTCTGTCAGGGATCAGAATTATCCCTGCCTGGAGCACATAATAGTGGATGGCGGTTCGACGGATGAGACACTGGATATCGTTGCATCCTTTCCTCATGTGACCCGTGTCGTGTCGGAACGCGACAAGGGTATCTACGATGCGATGAACAAAGGGATAAGGCTGGCGACGGGGGATGTGGTGGGTATTCTGAATTCCGATGATGTTTATACAGATAATGGAGTTTTGACGACGATTGCATTGGCTTTTGCCAATCCGGGAGTCATGACGGTGTATGCGGATCTGCAATATGTTTATCCGAACGATCTGGAAAAAGTTCAACGTACCTGGATTACGGGTCCGTTCAAAAAAAGAAATTTTTATTACGGCTGGATGCCGCCGCATCCCACTTTCTTCGTTAGAAAAGAAGTTTACGAGCAGGCGGGTGATTTTAATCTCAACCTGCGTTCTGCTGCCGACTATGAATTTATGCTCCGTATCCTGCTGAAACACGGTCTGTCGTCGTTCTATATACCCCAGGTGCTCGTGAAGATGCGCGCCGGGGGGATGAGCAATGCGTCTTTGACCAACCGGCTCAGGGCAAACAAAGAAGACCGAATGGCCTGGAAGATGAATGGATTACGGCCTTACTTTTTCACCTTATATTTAAAACCAATCCGAAAAATTCACCAATTTATTCTTAAGTAACACGTATGGCAAAAGTAGCATTGATCACAGGCGTCACCGGGCAGGATGGAGCCTATCTCAGCGAATTATTATTGAAAAAAGGGTATATCGTCCATGGCGTTAAAAGGAGAAGCTCCCTGTTCAACACGGATAGGATCGATCATCTCTACCAGGACCCACATGAATCGAATGTCAACTTTCACCTGCACTACGGCGACCTGACCGATTCATCCAATCTTATCCGCATCATCCAGGAAACACAGCCCGACGAAATTTACAACCTGGCTGCTATGAGCCATGTACACGTGAGCTTCGAGATGCCCGAGTATACGGCCAATGCCGATGGTATCGGAACACTTCGTATCCTCGAAGCCGTGAGGCTGCTGGGTATGACAAAGAAAACCAAGATCTACCAGGCTTCTACTTCCGAGCTGTATGGCCTGGTACAGGCTGTTCCCCAGAGCGAGACTACTCCGTTCTATCCCCGGTCACCTTATGCTGTTGCCAAAATGTACGCTTACTGGATCACCGTTAACTATCGCGAGGCTTATAAAATGTATGCCTGCAACGGTATCCTGTTCAACCACGAATCACCGCTGCGCGGCGAAACCTTTGTAACCCGTAAGATCACCCGCGGTGTTGCCAAGATCGGTCTCGGACTCCAGGATAAAATTTACCTCGGCAACCTCGATGCGCAACGCGACTGGGGGCATGCCAAGGATTATGTAGAGGCAATGTGGCGTATTCTACAGCAGCCTGAGCCCGAAGATTTTGTCATCGCTACCGGTGTTACGACTCCTGTCCGTGACTTTGTCCGGATGGCTTTTGCCGAAATAGGCGTCGAACTCGAATTCAAAGGCAAGGAAGAAAAAGAGGCGGGGGTCGTCGTTGCCAGCAAGAACCCCGACTTTAAAGTTGCTATAGGAAAAGAGGTCGTTGCCGTAGACGCGCGCTACTATCGTCCTACGGAGGTCGATCTGTTGATCGGTGATCCGACCAAATCACAGACAAAGCTGGGCTGGAAACCGAACTATGATCTCCCTATGCTTGTTAAAGAGATGGTCGAGTCTGACGTACAGCTGTTTAAGAAAGAAAGGATCCTGAAAGAATCCGGTTTTAACATCAAGAACCAATACGAATAGTATCATCGAATCATGCAACCCAACGATAAGATCTTTGTAGCCGGGCACCGTGGAATGGTCGGTTCGGCTATTACGAGAAAATTACAGAAAGAAGGATTTAACAATATTGTCGTCCGCACCTCGTCGGAGCTGGACCTGAAGAACCAGGCGGCAGTTTCCGCTTTCTTTGAGAAAGAAAGACCGGATTATGTTTTCCTGGCGGCGGCAAAGGTCGGCGGTATCCTGGCGAATAATATCTACCGCGGCGAATTCCTGTACGATAACCTGATGATCCAGAGCAATACTATCGATGCGGCATACCGCAACGGGGTAAAGAAGCTGATGTTCCTTGGGTCTTCCTGTATCTATCCCAAACTGGCCCCGCAGCCGCTGAAGGAAGAGTACCTGCTGACAGGTCTGCTGGAAGAGACCAACGAGCCTTATGCGATTGCCAAGATTGCAGGGATCAAGCTTTGTGATGCGTATCGCTCTCAATATGGCGCTAACTTTATCTCTGTCATGCCGACCAATCTCTATGGTCCGAATGACAATTACGATCTCAACAGTTCGCACGTATTACCGGCGCTGATCCGCAAGTTTCATGAAGCTAAGCTCAGCAAGGCGCCTTCGGTGGTGATGTGGGGTTCCGGCAAACCCCGCCGCGAATTCCTGCACGCGGATGACCTTGCAGACGCCTGTTATTATCTTATGCAGCATTACAACGAAGCCGGTCTGGTGAATGTCGGCGTCGGTGAAGATCTGGAGATAAAGGAACTGGCCCTGTTGATCAAGAACGTCGTCGGCTATGAAGGAGAGATACAACACGATCTTTCCAAGCCTGACGGAACGCCGCGCAAGCTGATGGACGTTTCAAAATTGCATAGCTTTGGATGGAAGGCGAAGATCGGTCTCGAAGATGGTCTTCGTTCAGTATACGAAGAATTCAAAAAAGCTCATTCATAGATTTTGTTCTCTTTTTTTAAAAAGAAGCCCTTGGAAAGGTCGGGTGCGCTCGAAGCCTTGCGTTGTGATATGCATTCGCATCTTATACCGGGCATCGACGACGGATCGCCTGATATGGAAACGTCGATCCGGCTTATCCAGGGGCTGTTACAACTGGGTTACAAAAAGATCATTACGACTCCCCATATCAGCGGGGAGTTCTTTCCCAATAATCCCGAGATTATCCGGGCCGGTCTGGCCAATGTACAGGAAGAGCTGCGCCGTCAGCAGATCGATGTGGAATTGCATGCCGCTGCCGAATATCTGATGGACGACAGCTTTTCAAAAAAGCTATCCGATGGCGTTCCGCTTCTTACCTTGAAGGATAATATGGTGCTGGTGGAGCTTTCCTTTATCGTGCCGGCTATGAATATCAAATCCTTGATCTTCGAGCTGCAGTTAAAGGGTTATCAGCCCGTACTGGCTCATCCCGAGCGGTATCTCTACTTTGCCGCGAACAAGGACTGGTATGAGCAGCTGCGTGATGCGGGCTGTTTCTTTCAGCTCAATCTGCTGTCCTTTGCCGGCTATTATGGCAGGGAAGCGCAGCAGCTGGCCGAATGGCTGGCAAAGAAGAATTTTGTCGAGTTTCTCGGTAGCGATATGCATCATGAAAGGCACCTTGAACAGCTGAAGAATCAGGCTGTGATCCACCGTATGGCGGACAAGCTGGTCGATGCCGGGTTGATCAGAAATGCGGAGTTATAGGAGGGTGCGTACCGTTCGCTCCGCCTGGCCCGTTGCCGCTCCGCTGTCCGCCTGGCCCCCTGTCCGCCGCCGCTACGCACGGGCTACTACCTCGCCGCGCCATCGCTGCAGTCTCCCTTTGTGTCTGCCGTGGGGTGGCCCCGGCTGAGTTTTTGTTCAGAATAAGTTTACTTTCGAATCCCCAATACTTAAACAAAAATTCCCCTTTCTTGTAATATAGAGGATGAACGTCTTCACCATAAAGGATCTTGAAAATCTGTCGGGTATTAAGGCGCACACCATCCGTATCTGGGAGCAGCGATATAATTTTCTGAAACCCAACAGGACGGAAACCAATATCCGGTATTATTGCAGCGAGGAGCTGAAGACGGTATTGAATATCTCGCTGTTGAGCAAATATGGGTATAAGATCTCCCATATCGACAAAATGAGTGATGCAGAGCTGAGGAATAAGATCACCGCCCTTTCTGACAAGGAGGCGCAGCAGGAGCGGCTGATCAACGAACTGATCGCTTGCATGGTGGATCTGGAGGTCGAAGCGCTGGAAAGACTACTGGATAAAGTTATTCTGACCAGGGGGATTGACAAAGCGATAACGCAGGTGATCTTTCCTTTTTTGAACCGGATCGGGATCCTTTGGATGACCAATCACATCGGGCCGGCGCAGGAGCATTTGGTGACACAGGTCATCCGGCAGAAGGTGATCGTAGGGATCGAAGGGGTGATGACGCCAAGACGGGGAGACAAGACGGTGCTCCTTTTTTTACCCGAGGGAGAGCACCACGAGTTGGGTTTATTGTATGTGTATTACCTCCTTAAATCCAACGGGATCAGGGTCTTATATCTGGGGCGGGATCTGCCTTTCGGCGAAGCAGAATTTGTTTGTCGGGCGAAGAGGCCCGATTATTTATATACCCATTTGACGGGGATTGCCGGGCGGTTCAGCCTGGACAAGTTTGTTCAGCAGATCGCGCAGCGGATCAATATTCCGCTGGTTATTTCGGGTCAAATGGCCCAGGGCCGGAAAAACATTGCCGGCGCTACTTTATGCCGCTCGGTTTCCGAGGTCCTGGAGTTTATCGCGACGATTTAGATGCAGCGCGGGGATCAGTCCCTGCCATAAAATAGCTGCTGTCACAATATGGAACTTCAAGCCGCTGACAGTTACCTGCAGTAATGCTGCAGCAGCGGTCCAGACTTTCTGCCTTTTGTCACCCTTTCTCAGGGGGTGAGCCTGCCATGCGCCTGCCTTTCTGGCATCTCCTGTCATCAGGCCTCTTTTTTGCATATAGTATGGGAAATAAGAACCAATGAATAACAGAATGGCACACGAATCAACGACTGGAAAAGTACAAAGGATTGATTATCTGATCAATGGTTTTTTAACTAAACCGTAGGTCATAAAGATCACATCCCAAGTCCTTTAATGTTTAAATTTGATTAGAATTATATTAAACACTCTTTACTCATGGCTACAGTAGAATTCAACCAGCTTCTGGTCAATAATGCAGAGTTCTTAAAGCCGTTCGCTATCACGCTTACCCGTGATTCTGAAGCAGCCAAAGATCTTTTTCAGGAAACATTATTCCGTGCTCTCGCGAATAAGGATAAATACAACGTCGGTACGAATATCAAAGCGTGGCTCTATACGATCATGCGCAATATCTTTATCAACAATTACCGTCGTAAGGCCAAACAAAATACCATCTTTGATAGTACCCCGAATGAATTTTTGCTGAACTCCGCCCAAATGGCGGTCCCGGGGACTGTGGAAAGCAATCTTAGAGTTAAGGATATCCAGGCGGCCATCCACAATCTGCCGGAGATATTCCGCAATCCCTTCCTGCTTTACTTTGACGGTTTCAAATATCATGAGATCGCCGAAATGCTGCAGGAACCGCTGGGTACGATCAAGAGCCGTATCCACTTTGCCCGTAAGTTATTGAAGACGCAGATCGAACGTTTCTAGTGCCTATGCTACTGGAAGAAGTGATCCTTGTGGATGAGGAGGATACGCCGATAGGTACGATGGAAAAGATTGAAGCGCATAAAAAGGCCCTGTTGCACAGGGCTTTCAGTGTTTTCATTTTTAACGAAAAAGGCGAGATGCTGTTACAGCAGCGAGCAGCTGGCAAGTATCACAGCCCTGGTTTGTGGACCAATGCCTGCTGCAGTCATCCCCACCCGGGGGAGGATACCCGTTCTGCTGCCGCTCGCCGTCTGAAGGAAGAGTTGGGTTTTACCACAGACGTGCAGGAGCTTTTTGCTTTTACTTACAAAACCGAGTTTGACAACGGGTTGACCGAATTTGAATTCGATCATGTATTTGTAGGGCGTTACGACGGGGTTATCGAGCCCAATCCGGAGGAGGTCAGCAATTATCGCTATAGTGCTCTCGGAGAGATAAAGGAGGAGCTGATCAGGTGTCCTGAAGCTTTTACGAGCTGGTTTCATCTGGCGATGCCGCTGTTGGTGGAAAAAATATAGAAAAACGGCGCCTTTTTTGGCGCCGTTTTTCTATAAGTCTATTCACAAAGCTGAATCCCATCCGGGCCCAGGGTGCTGAACTGGAAGTATTTTACCTTACCATTGGGGCCAGCGACGTCGAAATGAAGCACCAGGGTGCCAAACTGCGTTTCGTAGGCGTCCCACAGATCGTCTTTTACTTTTGGGTTACCCAGCGTATTAAAGAAGCTGTTTCTTTTTGCGCCGAGTACAGGGATGCTGGTCTTACCGATAAACTTTGGACCGATCTCGATATAGTCCCTTTTGGTATAGAAGTAAATGTCCTTGTCTTTGAAGAAGATACCGCCGCCGCATTTGGCTTCGTTGCTTTCTTCGACTGCGCTGGTAAAGCAGGGAAACTTCTCTTTCAACTCGTTATAGCCGCTGTTGGGTTTTGCTCCATTCACCGTTCCGTTGAGCACATCGACATAGAAGTCGGGACATTTTGTCTTTGGGGTCAACTGCGCTATAGATGTAGCAAAAATGGCGAGGGAAAGCAAAAGGAAGAAGAGTCGCTTCATGAGTAGAGTGATTTTGTTCTCCCCGTATATGCAAAAAGAAGGCCGATCCTATAAGATCGGCCTTCTGCGGCGCTGAGCCGGTATGCGGCTATTTGTCTTATTTGCTCAAATACATGCTGCGGTCTTTGTAAAGCTGCCGGAAGTTGGGGTCCCGGAGGTCCTTTATAAACCGGATGGCTTCGCCTGTCGATTTCATTTCGGGGCCGAGTTCCTTGTTGACGCCTGGGAACTTGTTAAAGCTGAATACCGGTTCCTTGATCGCAAAACCTTTCAGTTTCTTCTCAAATTTGAAGTCGGTCAGCTTGTGTCCGCCGATCATTATCTTGGTAGCGACATTCAGATAGGGGATCTGGTAGGCTTTGGCGATGAAGGGGGTTGTCCGGGAAGCGCGGGGGTTGGCTTCGATGACGAAGACCTTGCCGTCCTTGATCGCAAACTGGATATTGATAAGCCCTTTGATATTGAGGGCGCGGGCGATCTTCTCGGAATAGTATTCCATCGTTGTCACTTCCATAGGGCTGAGGTTGAAGGCAGGCAGTACCGCGTGGCTATCGCCGCTGTGGATACCTGCCGGCTCGATATGCTCCATTACGCCCATTACGTGGAAGTTCTCTCCGTCGAAGATAGCGTCGACTTCCGCTTCCTGGCAGCGATCGAGGAAGTGATCGATCAGGATCTTGTTGCCCGGGATATGTTTCAGCAGGGAGACAACAGCAGATTCTACTTCGTCGTCGTTGATAACGATCCGCATCCGCTGACCGCCGAGGACGTAGCTTGGACGAACCAACACGGGGTAGCCAACGCGGTTGGCCACCTGGATAGCTTCGTCGACATCATAAGCCGTTCCGTAGTCTGGATAAGGGATGCCCAGTTCCTTCAGCATGTCGCTGAATCGACCGCGGTCTTCTGCGATGTCCATGCTGTCGAAGGAGGTTCCGATGATCCTGACGCCTTTGGCGCTGAGGCGTTCGGCGAGCTTCAAGGCAGTCTGACCGCCGAGCTGTACGATGACGCCTTCAGGTTTCTCGTGTTCGATGATCTCCCACAGGTGTTCCCAGTAGACGGGTTCGAAGTACAGTTTGTCGGCGATATCGAAATCCGTAGAGACCGTTTCGGGGTTACAGTTGACCATGATGGCTTCGTAGCCGCATTCCTTGATGGCCAGCAGACCGTGTACGCAGCAGTAATCAAATTCGATCCCCTGTCCGATACGATTCGGTCCTGATCCGAGGACGATGATCTTCTTTTTATCGGTAACGATACTTTCGTTGGCATGACCGCCTTCGAAGGTAGAGTAGAAATAAGGCGTTTTTGCTTCGAATTCCGCAGAGCAGGTATCCACCATTTTAAAGACGCGGGTGATGCCGGCTGCCTTACGTTTTTCGTAGAGCGCGTCTTCTGTTCCGGAGTTCATGATGTGGACGATCTGATCGTCGCTGAAGCCGAGGCGTTTTGCTTCGCGGAGCAGATCGGTAGGCAGGCTGTCGATCTTGTACTTCGCAAGCTCCTTCTCCATGTTACAGATCTTCAGGATCTCATAGAGGAACCAGCGGTCGATCCCGTTGGTTGCTTTGGAGATGGTGCCGACGGAAATACCGGCCATGAGGGCGTCCTTGATACGGAAGATGCGGTCCCACTTGGGTGTTTTGATGTATTCGAGGAGTTCTTCGGCGTGCATCAGGCTCTTGCCGTAGTAACCGAGGCCGATGGCGTTGTTCTCCAGGCTCTGGCAGGCTTTCTGAACGGCTTCAGTAAAGCTCCGGCCGATGGCCATGACTTCACCAACGCTCTTCATCTGCAGGCCGAGTGTGTCGTTGGCGCCTTTGAACTTATCGAAGTTCCAGCGGGGTATCTTTACGATCACATAGTCCTGCACCGGCTCAAAGTAAGCCGAGGTGGTTTGGGTGATCTGGTTCTTCAATTCGTCGAGCGTATAGCCGATAGCCAGCTTGGCTGCAATCTTGGCGATGGGATAACCCGTAGCCTTCGATGCGAGCGCCGAAGAGCGGCTTACGCGTGGGTTGATCTCGATGGCGATGATCTCTTCCGTCTTGGGGTTGAGGGCAAACTGTACGTTACAGCCGCCGGCGAAGTTGCCGAGGTCGCGCATCATCATAAGTGCGGTATTACGCATCAGCTGGAAGGCCGTATCACTCAGCGTCATGGCCGGAGCGACCGTGATCGAGTCCCCGGTGTGTACCCCCATGGGGTCGAAGTTCTCGACCGTACAGATGATAACGACATTGTTATTGGCGTCGCGCAGCAGCTCGAGCTCATATTCCTTCCATCCTAATACGGCCTGTTCTACCAGCACCTCATGGATGGGGGAGGCCTGAAGGCCGCGGTTGAGCGCTTCGTCAAGGTCTTCTTTGCCATGGACAAAGCCTCCGCCTGTTCCGCCTAACGTAAAGGAAGGACGGATAACCAGCGGGAAACCGATCTCCTGCGCGAATTCCTTTCCTTCGAGGAAGGAGTTGGCAGTCTTGGCAGTGGCTACCTGTACGCCAAGCTGGATCATCCACTGACGGAACTTCTCACGGTCTTCCGCTTTATCGATGGCTTTGATGTCGACGCCGATCAGCCTGACTCCGTATTTCTCCCAGATGCCAAGGTCTTCCGCTTCCTTTGCCAGGTTGAGAGCGGTTTGACCGCCCATCGTAGGCAATACTGCGTCTATCTTGTTCTCCTCCAGGATCTGTTCGATGCTTTCCACCGTCAGCGGAAGAAGATAGACCTTATCTGCCATCATAGGATCGGTCATGATGGTTGCGGGGTTGCTGTTGATCAGAATGACTTCAACACCTTCTTCCCGCAGACTGCGGGCTGCCTGGGTGCCGGAGTAATCAAATTCACAGGCTTGACCGATAATGATGGGGCCTGAGCCGATGATCAGGACGCTTCGAATAGAGGAATCTTTGGGCATATTGAAAAAAATAAAATTGTGCAAAGGTAAGGCAGTGAGGTAGATTTTCCCGATTAATTTTAGGGGCCATCCCGGTTTTCTCCCCATTTGCCTTTATTAAACGGCATTTCCCTCTTTACAGCGGGCTTTTTATACAGGTCTGCCACGGTGCCAGATCCTATTGCCAGCCTGACGCGCGCAACTGCGCAGTGGCAGTGGGTCGCGGCATATGCGACGGGAAAACAGGACGATCGTGTCGTTGCTCATCTGTGCAGTCGGAAGTGGGTCGCGGCATATCGCTTTTTTGTGGTGACGATTGACGAAGAGTGGTGAGCGCCGGTGCGAGAGCAGCGAAGACAGCGATGAGCAGCTGCTCACAGCGTGCGGCTCGAAGAGCAAGAGCAGGCGGGCTGGCAAAAAAAGATCCCCGGCCGTAGCCAGGGATCGAGGTATAACTAAAACTTTACGGGGTGCTTACATCGTTCAATTGTTGTGATACGCTGCCAGCTCGATATCATCGAGCAGCACTCCACCCTTGCGGGCAAGCGATTTTCGCTCCGCTATTAACCTGCGGTTCTCATACTTGCTTTTCATTCTAAATACCCATTTCTGCTTGGCCTCCTGGCCTTTAATAAATCCTATCATTCCTCCGACAGTCACTGCCAGAAAGACGACCATTTTGTTTTGCATCCCTTTCATAGCTGGTTAATTTTTGATGGTGAAGCCTTCCTTTTTTATAAGACAACAATTGTTAGCCAAATGCTGTACCAAACTTGAAAAAAAGTCCAACCTTTTCGTAGTATTTTTTCATCGCCCAGATGTGAAGCTGATTGATAATCGTTTATTAACAAATGCTTCATGATTTAGTTCTTTTATCTACGAAAAATCTGTGTTCCCGGTTTTAGCAGTCCCTTATCAAACGGGTGTCAATTATGGAAAGCCAGGCTCACAATGGGAATGTTTGCCGTTTGAAATACCTTTGTGTTTTAATCCCGATTTAATCTCTCACGGCTTGCTGCAATCGCCGGCCGGGGAAGTGGGTAGTTCCAACGATAAAATGTACATCCAATGATGAAAGCGTTATTCGTGTCCGCTGGTTTATTAATCTCAGGCGCTGCCGTCGCTCAGCTCTTTCCGGCGACCAATTACCCTCACGACTACTTTCGCAATCCATTGGACGTTCCGATAAAGCTGGCTGCCAACTTTGGCGAGCTTCGTCCCAACCACTATCACATGGGGCTTGATATCCGCACCATGCAGCGAGAAAACCTCCCGGTCCATGCCGCTGCCGACGGATATGTCTCCCGGGTAGAGATCGAGCCTGCCGGTTTTGGCCAGGCCATCTATATTCGTCATCCCAACGGATATACTACAGTATATGGTCACCTTAACCAATTTTTCCCGGCACTTGCCGCATATATTTCAGAACAGCAGTATAAGCAGCAGTCCTGGCAGGTAGACCTGGAGCTGCCGGCGGGGCTTTTCCCGGTTAAAAAAGGCGATCTAATCGCCTACAGCGGCAATACCGGCGGTTCGCAGGGCCCTCACCTGCATTTCGAGATCCGCAGAACAGCCGGCGACGTCAATCAAAACCCGTTGTTGTTCGGGCTTCCGGTCCCGGACAATACGCCGCCGTCCATTGTCCGGCTGGCCTGGTACGATCGGGCGGAGGACTCCTATGAAGGGAAAGCGCATCTGCTGCCCGTCCACAAGATCGGTGTGCCGGGTCATACCGCTGCCGGAGATGCACTTGCCAGATACGCGCTGACCCCCGATCTACTTACAGTGTCGGCTAAACGCATTACGTTTGCGCTCTCCGCCTTCGATACGCAAAGCGGCTCCTCCAACCCCAATGGCATCTTTCAGGCGGTCCTCTATGAGGATGAACAGCCGGTCATCGGGTTCCAGCTCAATAACATCAGCTACGACAATACCCGTAACATCAATGCGCATATCGACTACGCGCTGCGGGCCATGGGCGGTCCTTTCGTGCAGCGTCTTTTCCTGATGCCTGGCTATCCTGCGCCGACCATCTATGCTTCGCCCGCGGGACAGCCGACTACCGGCGTGCTGGATCTTGGAGATGGAAAGGTTCACCGCCTCCGCGTCGAAGTAAAAGACACGTATGGCAATACCTCTTTGCTGGAATACCAGGTGAAGTACGATCCCTCTTTGTCTGCTGCAGCGGGTGCGCCTGTAACCCCGCCGGGAAAACTTTTTTATCCCGGTATGGTGGATGGCATCGATACGACGGGCTGCTCTTTTTTCCTGGGCGAGAAAAGTCTTTATGATTCCGTATGGCTCTCCGCCACACAGGTTGGTTTGCCCGGATCGGGGCATAGTCTATCCGGCGGCGTTTCTGCCACCTATGCCATCGGGGCTCCCTGGGTACCGTTGCTGGAGCCGGTATTGGTGCGGCTGTCGCTGCTGCATGACAACCGACCAAACGATGCGCTTGCGGTCAGCGGACCAACAGCAATCAACGATCATATCGTGATGGTTTGCACCAACGGCAGCCAGCGCGATGTACAACGTGTAGAATGGCATGACGGCTGGGCTTCTGCCAGGTTCCGGGGCTTTGGGAATTTCCAGCTGGTAGAAGACACCATTGCGCCGGTGATTACTCCGCTGCAACCCATGGAGGGCGCCCATCTGGGTCTGGCTCCCCGCATTGCTTTTTCCGTAAAAGACAACCTCAGCGGTATCCGACATTTCAGGGCTGAACTGGATGGCGCATGGCTTTGTTTTACCAACGACAAAAATCTCGCTTACATTTACAAATTCGACAGCCATTGTCTGCCGGGGCGTCATACGCTGACGGTAACGGCGGAAGATGTGGCGGGCAATAAGGTTTTCAGAGAATATCATTTCACCAGATAAACAGCGATCAAAGACGATGACACACTTAAAGGAAGGCGATAAGGCTCCGGCATTTACCGGGAGAGACCAGGACGGCAAAAAAGTTTCACTGGCCGATTTCAAAGGAAGGAAGGTTGTACTTTATTTCTATCCCCAGGATGGGACGCCTACCTGTACGGTACAGGCCTGCAATCTCCGGGACAATTATGAGCTGCTGAAGAAAGAAGGGTTTACGATCCTTGGCGTAAGCCCGGATGACGAGAAGAAGCACAAGAAATTCGAAGAAAAGTTTGAGCTGCCCTTTACGCTGCTGGCAGACCCTGACAGGGAGATCATTGACAAGTATGGCGTCTGGGGCGAAAAGCTGCTCTATGGGCGAAAATATATGGGGCTGCTTCGGACGACCTTTGTGATCGACGGGAAAGGGATCATCCGGAAGATCTTCCTGAAACCCAAAAGCAAGCAGCATGCAGAAGAGATCGTGGAGGCGTGGAAGGAGATCGAGTAATCAATCCAATAACCACTCTACTTCGCCGAAGTTGAACTCACGGTCCAATACATCGCGGGTTTGTAGCATCCCTTGTGCGGTAACACCCTTTACGACGGTTGTAAAGACGGCGATATCCTTTTTTAGCCGGACTTCCTGGCCGCGGCGAAAAAGTCTGGCGTTATAGTCGGCTATCAGCTCAGCGGTCTGACCCATTTCCAGCTGATGATAACGTTTGTCAAGACAAACGCCAAGTTCGCGCGCCAGCGCCGGCGCTTCAAAGCTGCGTCCCGTGATCTGCCGGAGGCTGACAGGGCGCTTTGCCGTTGGTGGAAATTGTACCTGGTTGATATTGATCCCCATTCCTGCAATGGAGAGTGGCCAGTGGTCTCCTTTGAAGTGATTTTCGATCAGGATGCCTCCTGCCTTTCTGTCACGCCAATAAAGATCGTTTGGCCATTTAATGCTTGTCTCTTCGGAGCCGGCGTAACGGCTGAAAAGGTCATGGCAGGCAAGCGCGACACAGGCACTCAGGAAGAAGACCTGTCCGGTTTTTAATGTAACTGGCTCTAATACAGCGCTCAGTACGATATTCTCGCCGGGCTTGCTGGTCCAGGTGCGGCCGCGCTGTCCCTTCCCTGCAAACTGGTCGTAGGCAAAAAACAAGGTACCATGGGAAGCCATTCCTGAGGAGGCTTGTGCCATGGCATAGTTGTTGGTGCTATCCACTGATTCTAATTCAATAAAAGCATGTCCGATCGCCAAAAGATTCCTATTTTTGGTAGGACACAAATTTAAACCCGGTAGCTCACAATTTTTTGATTTGCTTTCGATTAATATATAATTTATCACAAAAACGTTTTGATTATTGGAACAGCTTTCTATATTAGCTGCCCGGAAGCGCAGCAGCGTGGTTAGATTAACGAGGAATTCGAAAATATTTAAAACCATTATCAAGGCAATACAGGAAAAGAAGGGCGAAAGCATCATTTCCCTCGATCTGAGAAAAATACCGGAAGCAGTTGCGGATTTTTTTATTGTGTGCGAGGCGAGCAGCACCACCCAGGTAAAAGCTATCGCTGATTCGGTGGAAGAAGAAGTGCGAAAAAGTTGTGACGAACTCCCCTATAAACACGAAGGCAGACAAACCATGCAATGGGTTTTAATCGATTATGTGAACGTTGTTGTTCATGTCATGCTGCCGGAAAATCGCCGTTTTTATAAGCTGGAAGACATGTGGAGCGATGCCCCCCAGGACAAGCATGAAGGCTAAAAACCATCTTTTACCGACAATTTAACAGTATATTTTGCCGTTTGATGGGTTTTTTTGAACATTTTCATCGCATATTGTTTATTTAGTAATTATTAACCAGAAAAAACACGGGTATAACATAATAAAATGCCACAAGACGAACTGAAACAAAACGATAAAAACAATTTCCCGAGGTTCAGACCCAGAGGAGATGATGATAATGGTTCGAAAAAAGGGCCCAAATTCAGTATTTATTGGATTTGGGGTATTATAGCCGCCATTCTCATAGGATTTAACCTCTTCGGCTCTTTTTCCCCCGACGCCCACCAGATCGAAGAGTTGGATTTCCGGAAGTACATGTTGGCCAATGGCGATGTTGAAAAGATCGATCTGGTTCCCAACAAGAACCTGGTTCGGGTCTACATCAAGAAGGACAGCATCAACAAGCCTTTTTATACAAAGTATTACAAGAATACCACCTGGCCCGGCGCTGTAAGCAAAGAAGCGCCCCAGTTTGAATTTCGGGTGACCGATATCAAGGAGTACGAAAAGATGCTCCGCGATTATTTCAACCGCAATCCCCAGCTGGAGGTCTCTATTGCCTCCAAGCCTGAGGGAGAATGGTTTGGCCCGCTGCTGAATATCCTGCTTCCGCTGTTGATCATCGTATTGATCTGGGTGATGCTGATGCGGAAGATGGGCGGTCAGGCCGGCGCAGGCGGACCTGGTGGTATTTTCAATATCGGCAAGTCAAAAGCTACGCTTTTCGACAAGGGGACAAAGGTGACGATCACCTTTAACGATGTAGCTGGTCTCGATGAAGCAAAGGTAGAGGTGATGGAGATCGTCGACTTCCTGAAGAATCCCAAAAAATATACTGCCCTTGGTGGAAAGATCCCCAAAGGCGCGCTGCTCGTCGGCCCTCCCGGTACGGGTAAAACCCTGCTGGCCAAGGCTATGGCTGGGGAAGCGCAGGTTCCTTTCTTCTCCATGAGCGGTTCTGACTTCGTAGAACTCTTTGTAGGGGTCGGCGCCAGCCGTGTCCGTGACCTGTTCAAGCAGGCCCGTGAAAAAGCTCCCTGCGTGATCTTTATCGATGAGATCGACGCCATCGGCCGTGCCCGTGGCAAGAACGCCATCATGAGCAACGACGAAAGGGAAAGCACCCTCAACCAGCTGCTGGTTGAAATGGATGGCTTTGGCGGAGACAGCGGCATCATTGTCCTGGCTGCTACCAACCGTCCCGACGTTCTGGATAGTGCGTTGCTTCGTCCGGGCCGCTTTGACCGCCAGGTCTCCATCGACAAGCCCGATCTGAAGGGACGCGAGGCGATCTTCAAGGTGCACCTGAAGCCGATAAAGATCTCCAGCAAACTGGATATCCATAAGTTGGCCGAACAGACGCCTGGATTCGCCGGCGCAGACATCGCCAATGTATGTAATGAGGCCGCCCTTATCGCTGCCCGTAAAGGAAAGGATGTGGTTGAAATGGAAGACTTCCAGGATGCGGTTGACCGCGTTATCGGTGGTCTGGAAAAGAAGAACAAGATCATTTCTCCCGACGAGAAGCGGATCATCGCCTACCACGAAGCCGGTCATGCTATCTGCGGCTGGTTCCTGGAGCACGCATATCCCTTATTGAAAGTAACTATCGTTCCCCGCGGCGTTGCTGCTCTTGGTTACGCTCAGTACACGCCGAAAGAACAATACCTTTACA
The DNA here is from genome assembly GCA_015654595.1 of Chitinophagales bacterium. Classification (GTDB taxonomy): domain Bacteria; phylum Bacteroidota; class Bacteroidia; order Chitinophagales; family Chitinophagaceae; genus Puia. The sequence goes on from JAATGQ010000109.1 coordinate 87,429, forward strand.
ATACCGACCAGCTGTTTGATCAGATCTGTATGACCCTTGGCGGTCGTGCCAGCGAAGAGCTCAATTTTGGAAAGATCTCCACCGGTGCACAGAATGACCTGCAGCAGATCACCCGTATCGCCTACTCAATGGTGACGGTATATGGGATGAATGAAAAGGTTGGTAACGTTAGCTTCTACGATCCTCAACAGGAGAATTCTTTTACGAAGCCTTATTCCGAGGAGACGTCCAAGCTGATCGATGAAGAAGTTCGCAAGCTAATCGACAAGGCCTACGAGTCAACAAAAGAACTGCTGACCGCCAAGAGCCGCGAAGTCGAACTGCTGGCCGAAGCGCTTCTGCAAAAAGAAGTCCTCTTCCAAAGCGACGTGGAAGCCCTGATCGGCAAACGTCCCTATGAAGAAAAGAGAGCGCTGGATGTCACGGAGTCTGTCGACAACGATGGCGTTCCTCCGGCAGTCGTCGTTCCTCCTGCTACTGAAGAAGTGAAATAACTATGAACGTTTCTTCCGCAAAGGAAAATATATTAAAAAGGATAAGAAAGGCGTTGAGTGAATCAACGCCTATTCCTTTTCC
>JAATGQ010000239.1 GCA_015654595.1 Chitinophagales bacterium
CTATATCCTGGCTTCTATCGTAGAAGAAGAAACCAATGCCGCTTCAGACAAGGGCAAGATCGCCAGCGTCTATATGAACAGGATGAAGAAGGGCATTAAACTCGGCGCCGACCCGACCGTCAAATACGCCATGCGCGATTTTGAATTAAAACGCATCTACGAAAAATACCTGAAGACGGAATCTCCCTATAACACCTACCTGCACGATGGACTCCCGCCGGGTCCCATCTGTACGCCTTCCGAGACAACCATCGACGCCGTTCTTCAGGCTCCGGCAACAGACTACCTGTATTTCGTAGCCAAACCCGACAACTCTGGTCTTTCCAATTTTGCCGCTACCTTCCAGGAACACGAAGCCAACGCAAAGGCTTACCGGACCTGGCTGGATACGCAAATGAGCATCCGTGCCGCAGCCGACAGCGCAAAAGCAAAAAAGTAAGACCTCATGACGAAACTCGAACGAAAAATATATACCAGCGCCCCCTTTCGCTACCTGGAAGCGAAAAGCAAGAAGCTGGTATTGCCCGGCTTTCAGGGACTGCCTTTGTTCGAGGTCATTACTCTTTTCAACAGCCAGGTAAAAAAGGTGGGGTTGGCCGATCGCGCCCGCAGCATCGCATTCAGCTTTCTGATCGCGATCCCGGCAGCCACGATCTTTATCTGTACCCTGGTTCCCTATATGCCCGTCAGCCATCAGATCGACCGGCAATTGCTGCAGCTGACGAAAGACCTTACTCCCAACCAGAACACCTATCTGCTGGTCAGTCAGTTCCTCGAGGACTTTTTGAACAAACCCCGGGCAGGTTTATTGTCCGTCGGTTTTGTGCTGGCGCTTTTCTACTCTTCCAACGCGATGATGGGCATCATGCGCTCCTTCAATAAATCACTGACCTATCATAGCCGCCGTCGGAACGTTTTTCAAACCCGCTGGATGGCTATCAAGCTGACGACGATGGTGCTGCTGATGGTCGTGGGCTCCGTAGTCATGCTCGTTACACAGGCACAACTGATCAAGGACCTGCTGAGATTCCTGCATATCCCCAGCTCCAACCACAGCGCAAGATTATTGATCCGCACCATCCGCTGGGTGTTGCTGATACCGTTGTTTTACTTCGCGATCGCCTGTATCTATAAGTATGGCCCTTCGGTCCACCGACGGTGGAAGCTCTTCTCCCCCGGCACCTTCCTCGCCACCGCTCTCACCATCGCGATCACCCTCTTATTTTCCTACTGGGTGAACCACTTCGGCAACTACAATAAAGTCTACGGCTCCATCGGAACGGTCATGATCCTGATGCTGCTGGTTTACTTTAATTCACTTGTGCTATTAATTGGTTATGAGCTGAATGTGAGTATTTATTACCTAAAGGTCATGATGGGCGATCTGCCCGGGCAGTCGGCTTCGAACAAGTCTGTTGCGGCTCGTCTATAACGCTTTTTTCAGTTCGGGTTCCACCTGTAGCTCTGTCAGCTGCCGGTCGAAGAAACGATGATAATGCTTCCTGTTATTGACAAAAAGGACGCAAGGTAAACTGGCCGTATAGCGGGGATCGACGGCGGCTTTACCAGCGCCGGTACTGCGATCGCTTAGCCAGAAAAGTCTGACCGTATAACCGTTGCCGGCTGCCGCAGCGGCAATTCCGGAAGGGAAATCGATGGGATTATCGAGGCTGACCAATATCAGTTCGGCGCCCTGATCCTTGTATTGCGCCACCGACTTCTGCATATAGGGCAGCTCTTTCAGACAGGGGGCGCAGAAGGTTGCCCAGAAAGCGACAACCAACGGATGATCACAGCTGTCGATGAGTTGACCGAGCTGAGCCGGACTGATCTTTTGAACGAGGGGAACAGAGTCCAGGCTATTGGCGGCAACAGGCAATCCGATGGCAGTGATTGGGGCCGCCGACGCAGTGAGCGCCAGCCCGGCAATCAGCAAGGCCAGGCAATATCGTCTCATGCGTTATCCCCGGCCTCCGGTACCGTCAGCTGTCCCCTGCTCCATTCTTTTAATAGCTGGTCGTAGCGCGCCGGCGATAGTCCTTTTTGGGCATAGTGTCCAGCCAGCGTTTTCTGCCGGTGGGCTTCGTATAAAGTTACCGCACAGGCCACGGAAATATTGAGCGACTGTATAATACCAACCTGGGGGATGATAAAGTTGCCGTCGGCCATGTCCCTGATCTCATCGCTGACGCCAGAATGTTCATTGCCAAAGACAAGCGCGATACGGTCAGTCAGACTCATGTCGTATAAAGATACCGCGTCGCTGCTGAGATGCGTGGTAAAGATCCGATCGGCCCGTTGACGCAGTGCGGCAAAGCATTCCTTTGCGTCCGAGTATTGATGAACCGTCAGCCAGCTGGCGGCACTGCTGCTGCTCTTGGCGCCCCATTTCTTGTGTCTTGGGATACGGGTATTCAATACGTAGATATCCTGTACGCCCACAGCATCACAAGTACGCATGACGGCAGATATATTGTGCGGATCGAAGACATTTTCCAATACGATGGTCAGATTCTCCTGTCTTTTGTCCAACACGCTGGTAATCCTTTGTTCTCTTTCCGGGGTCATAATCAGGTAAATATGGCGCAAAAATACGTAAAGCGTCAAAATATCCCCAGCATCTTGTCCGGGCTTCCGAATTGTGTAACTTTGCGGAAAGAATGTACCGCAATGGCGTATTCACCAAATGACCCAAGGACGGCAGCGCTGGAAGATACCGATGTTCTGACCAGCACCGTAGACACTTTCCATCTTATCGTGTGGAACGATGAGGTCAATACTTTCGAATGGGTGATCGAGACCCTGGTCGAAATTTGCGGGCATACCCAGGAGCAGGCCGAGCAGTGCGCGATGATCATCCATACCAAGGGCAGCTATGCCGTAAAACATGGCGCATACGAAGAGTTAAAACCACTTTGTGACGCCATTACGGACAGAGGCATTGGCGCCACGATTGAAATCCTTTCCGGCTCCTAGCCTGATTATGTCGCTGTTTATCCTCAATTCCGAACTCGTTTTCCCCCCGGTTCAACTGTCAGAACCAGACGGCCTTCTGGCTATCGGCGGCGATCTGTCAACCCAACGTCTTTTACTCGCATACCGGCAGGGAATTTTTCCCTGGTACGAGGGCCAGCACATCCTCTGGTGGTGCCCCGATCCGCGCTTTGTGTTATTCCCGGAGGAACTTAAGGAGAGCAAGAGCATGAAACAGCTGTTACGCCGCAATGCTTTTGATTTTAGGATCAATACGGCCTTCCGGGAGGTGATCAACAACTGTAAAACTATCTCCCGCCGCGGCCAGGAAAGCACCTGGATCACCGATGAGGTCAGGGCGGCCTATACCCGGCTTCATGAGGCCGGGTATGCGCACTGCGCCGAAGCCTGGCTGGATGGTGAACTGGTAGGCGGGCTCTATGGCATCCGGCTGGGAAAGGTCTTTTTTGGCGAAAGCATGTTCAGTAAAACCAGTAACGCCAGCAAATACGCGTTTATCGCTTATGTGCAGCAATTGCGGAAAGAAGGCGTGGAACTGATCGATTGCCAGGTTTACACCGAGCATCTGGAGAGTCTTGGCGCGAAAATGATCTCCCGGGAGCGTTTTATCGGGCTGCTGGATCAGTTGATTGAGTAAGGTTTATCTTCTTTGCCGGCCATCGTTCGGCATGCTGAAAGACCAGTCCCCTCATATAATCGTTCTCCGGGTATTGTTTAAGATATCCCTTCAGCCCGTCAGTATCAAGGTACCCTACATCCGTCGGCAGATAGCCCATACCATAAAATCTTCCCTGCTCAACAAGGATACAGCTTCTCTCATCGGCATGTCTTCCTTCATCCATCAACGTAAAAGAAGGCAGGCTTTGGAGCAGCGCCCCGATGGCAGATTCCACCCGCTGGTTATAGGCAGCAACCGGTTCTTTTTGTTCACAGGCGCCGTCACAGGCATGTTCCAACACCCCGATACAGGTGTCGTTGTCGCGCTGTATAAAAGAGAACTTGGGACAAAGCCGGAATTCCTTTACCAGCCGGCGCAACAGCTGCTGACCTTCGTGCAGCAGCGAAAAGGTATAGATCGGCTGCAGCTGCCGGCGCTTCTTTTCCAGCACAAGTCTCGAATAGCCGTTGCGGTCCTCGTATACATACAGGCCAAAGGCCGGTTCGAATTTTTTGAGACTGCGGTTATAGGAAGGCCAGAGCCGTTTGATCTCCACACATTCCAATAAAAAGGCCATCAGCTCCGTGCCGGTCGTTTCGAAAGAGATAGAATAGATATTGCGCAGGAACGCCTGTTTCTGACGGCCGGGTTTGTCGTTCGAAAAATGGCTGGTCACCCGGCTACGCAGGTTTCTGGCTTTCCCGACATAGATCACCTTTCCTTTCTGATCGTGGAAATAATAAACGCCTGGCGTCATCGGCAATTTTTCGATCTCTTCAGCCGGCAGATTGGTAGGAAGATACTGTTCTTTGCTGTTGCCTTTCAGCATGGCCCGGATGACTTCGAGGCCCCCTGCTTTCAGCACCCGCTCGAACAGCAGCACGGTTGCATCCGCATCGCCGCCTGCCCGGTGGCGATTGGCATTGGAAATACCCAGGTACTGACAGATATTACCCAGACTATGGCTGGGTGCGTCGGGAAAGACTTTTCGGCTAAGCCTGACCGTGCAAAGCTTTTTACAGTCGAGGTCATACCCGCAGGCTTTTAACTGATATTTGAGAAAGGAATAATCAAAATTGACGTTGTGTGCGACAAAGATCCTGTCTTTCAGCAGATCGTATACAGATGAAGCTACGTCATCAAAATAAGGCGCATCTTCCACCAGCTCATCGGTGATCCCCGTCAGGGCCTGCACGTAACGCGGGATAGTAATTCCAGGGTTTACCAGCGTCTCGTATCGCTTAACTTCCCGATTTCCATCGTGTAACACAATAGCAACTTCTGTTATGGCGTTATTGGCTGCATAACCGCCAGTGGTTTCTATATCGACTATCGCATACATGTTCTTTTCGCGTCGATAAAGGTACGCCAAACAAAGGTTATATCCGTCAATCTCCCCTTTAGAAAACAGGTTCCAATTACTTGTGCCGCACTACTATGAAACTATTCCAGGCTGACCGTAACAGCCGCGGGAAGTATCCGATTCTTTAACCTAAATCCAAGATCCTGATGCAAGAAATGCGCACAACCAGAACAAAGGACACGATTTTCACGATTGTTACAGCCCTGCTGTACTTCTGTGCGATCCTGGCTTTTGCTTATGTTTTCACGATGTCTTAACCCGAGGCTTGCCTCAATCCCATGCAACACATTGAAAGTCAACTCCAAGTCGATGCAAGTCGGCTTGAGGTTGACCGGAAAAAAGTTTTTTCAGCAATTTGAAAGTTGTTGTATCTTTGTTCCCGTTAGTTTACTCCCCTTTAGAACGGCTTGCCCATAGTAACGAGAACTTTAGACTGGCATAAACTCTTCGCCAATTCGCTGAGAAACCATCCAATAAATTATTGACTTCCGATTCCCTTTGAATTCCGCTTTATTTTAATTCACTTGGTTTCACCCTAAAAATTTCGACTATGAAGAAGTTGATACACTCTATTCATCTTGGAGAAAATCTGAAAACAGCTCTCCTTGCTCTTGGTTTTATCGGACTGGTTATGTTCCTGTCCTACCTTTACTGGTTTGCCTAGGATCTGATCAGCTGGAGAACCAGCCATATTGATAAAAATGCTAAAAATTCCCCCTCGTGGGAATTTTTTTGTGCCTGTACCGCCCCTCTACCCTCCGCGAAAATCAGTACCTTTGCCGTCCGTAAAAATTGAATTACAGTATGTCCATTGAACTGAGCAAGAATTACATCCCTTCGTCCACAGAAGAGAAATGGTATGCCCACTGGCTGAATAAACGCTATTTCAACAGCAAACCAGACAGCCGCCCCGCTTTTACCGTCGTGATCCCTCCGCCCAATGTCACCGGGGTACTGCACATGGGTCATACGCTCAATGAGACGGTCCAGGATATTCTTGTCCGTAAAGCTCGGATGAGCGGCTTCAACGCCTGCTGGGTACCTGGCAGCGACCACGCCTCTATTGCCACCGAAGCCAAAGTCGTCGGTATGCTGCGGGAACGGGGCATCGACAAGAACCAGCTCACCCGCCCGGAGTTCATGACCTATGCCTACGAGTGGAAAGACAAGTACGGCGGCATCATCTATTCCCAGATCCGCAAATTGGGCTGCAGCGTAGACTGGGATCGCGTCTCTTTTACGATGGATACGGATTACTACGCCTCTGTCATCAAAGTATTTATTGACCTCTTTAATAAAGGGCTGATCTATCGCGGCGCCCGTATGATCAACTGGGATCCGGCTGCAAAGACCGCGCTCAGCGACGAAGAAGTGGAATACAAAGACGAGACGGGAAAACTTTACTACGTCAATTACGCGATCGTCGATGCTTCCGGAAAGGCTACCGGCGAGACCATCACCATCGCTACCCAGCGTCCGGAAACGATCATGGGCGATACCGCTATCTGTGTCAACCCGACGGACGAGCGCTACAGCCACCTCAAGGGCAGCTCTGCCATCGTTCCGCTGGTCAACAGGAACATCCCCATCATCTTCGATACCTATGTCGACCCGGCATTTGGTACCGGCGCGCTGAAAGTAACCCCGGCGCACGATATCAATGACTATAACCTGGGTCTCAAACATTCGCTGCCGATCATCGACACGCTGAACGAAGACGGTACGCTTAGCGCTGCCGCAGAAGTCTTTGTCGGACTGGATCGTTTCGCCGCCCGCAAAAAGGTGGTTGAACAGCTTCGCGCCGATGGTCTGCTGATCAGGGAAGAAGAACATCCTACGCGTATCGGTTTCTCACAGCGGACCAACGCCGTCGTCGAACCCCGCATCTCCACCCAGTGGTTTGTCAGGATGAAAGACCTGGCAGAACCGGCTCTGAAGGCCGTTACGGAAGGCCATATCGATATTCATCCCGGCGACAAGTTCCTGGCCACTTACAGATACTGGCTGGAAAATGTAAAAGACTGGTGTATCTCGCGTCAGCTGTGGTGGGGACAACAGATTCCGGCCTGGTATGCGCCGGATGGCACTTTCCAGGTAGCGGCAAGCCGCGAGGATGCGTTTGCGCAGTTCTCTGCAGCGGGCAAGCCTTCTTTTGCTGCCGCAGACCTTCGCCAGGATGACGACGTGCTCGATACCTGGTTCTCTTCCTGGCTCTGGCCCATCGAAGTCTTTAAAGGCGTGACCCACCCGGGCAATGCCGATATCAACTATTATTACCCGACCTCCGTTCTCGTTACCGGTCAGGATATCATCTTCTTCTGGGTAGCACGTATGATCATGGCCGGTATGTATTATTTCCCGGACAGCCTGCCGATCGAAAAACGTATCCCTTTCAAGGATGTGTATTTCACCGGGATGGTTCGCGATAAACAAGGCCGTAAGATGAGTAAGAGTCTGGGTAATTCGCCGGACCTGCTGGAACTTATCGGGAAGTATGGCGCAGATGCGGTTCGTTTTGGTATCATGATCTCCTCTCCTGCGGGGAATGATCTGTTGTTTGATGATGCAGCGCTGGAACAGGGCAGCAAATTCAATAATAAGATCTGGAATGCGCTGAAACTGGTCAAGGGCTGGGAATCCCGCCTGCAGCCCAGTGATGCGTCTGCCAATGATTTTGCGGTCTCCTGGTTTGCCCACCGGCTCCGCGAAGCCCGTACGACGCTCGAACAACTGCTTAGCGGTTTCCGCCTCAGCGAAGCGCTTAAAGTGCTTTATTCGCTGATCTGGGATGACTTCTGCGGTTTGTACCTGGAATGGGTAAAACCAGGATTTGAGCAGCCGATGGATGCCGGTATCTATCGATCTACGATCGGTTTCTTTGAAGAGCTGATGCAGCTGCTCCATCCCTTTATGCCTTTTATCACCGAGGAGATCTATCACCTGCTGGCAGAACGGGCAGAAGGCGACGATCTTTGCGTCAAACAATTTGCCGCAGCACAGACGGCAGATGCGCGCGTCCTTGCCGATGGAAAGCTGCTGGCGGAAGCGATCACCACGCTCCGTGACGCCCGTGTCAAAGCTGAGATCAAACCAAAGGAAACGATCCGTCTGCATATCCAGTCGGACGCGCAGGCGACCTATGCTGCAGTGCAAACCATTCTTGCCCGCCAGGTCAACGCCGAAAGCATCGACTATACCAGCGAAGCCATCGCCGGCGCACTAACCGTTGTCTCCGGAAAGGATAAATATTATATCGTCGCCGAAAAGGCTGTCGATACCGGCAAACAAAAGGAAGAACTTCAAAAGGAACTCACTTACCTGAGAGGCTTCCTCGTTTCGGTCGACAAGAAGCTGGGCAACGAAAAGTTTGTCGCCAACGCAAAACCCGAAGTCGTCGATTTCGAACGGAAGAAGAGAGCCGATGCTGAAGACAAGATAAAGATCATCGAAGAGAGCCTTGCCGCTCTTAACTAAATAGGCCCCGCTGTCAGCGTGGCTCCAGGCCACAATATCCGTGGCGGGGCAGGCCCCCTGGGATCATCCTTGGGGGCTTTATCTTGTTGGGTATATCGCTTTGCCGGCACTGTATCCTTCCGACAACAGGTTCAAGGGCAGGATCAACTCCCATTGATTGGGACTACGTCCTTCGAAATCGGGGTCCAGCAGATGACTGTAGCGGATGCCAAAGCTGACCGATAGCTGATTCCACCACTTGGTATCAAAATAGACTTCCGAGCCAAAAGACCGGAACTGCCCGTTATAGGCTGCCCCGGTTGTATAAAAATCATTCGCATGCGTATAGTCGTAGAATAGATTGGTCCTTACCCGCAGGAAATAGACGATATCCCCGAAGCCCCAGTCGGGATATAACAGCGGCAGCTGGTAATTGCCGGAGACCCGCCACATCCGATAGAAATTTTCGGCTGAGTATCCCCGGGAGAATGGAAAGCTGTTGGAGAACCGTACATTCTCCAGATCATCGCGCTGCTGAAAAGCGCTTGCAATCATCAGACTGTGCGTATACGCCACCCCAGGCAGATAGAGGAAGCCCGAGGCCAGGAACTGATGCGCCGTATAGGTTGTCACAGCCCTGTCGTAGGAAAGATTGAGCACCTGAGCCATCCGCGGCGCTATCTGCTGCTGTGCCGTCTGTGACTGGTGAACAAGACTGAGGTAAGGATCGACATAGGTAAAACCTCTGCCGTCGAAGATCTCCCGGTAGATGCCCTGGTAAAATCGTTTGTTGTAGACAAAGTCACTCCCAAACTGTAAGCTGGTATAGTTCCGGCCGCTGGTCCAGTTGAGCGGTATACTCAGCCCGGCATGCGCTTCCTCTTCGTTCCAGTCCACTTTCCTGGTACTGTTGTATAAGGCATTCCGGTCAAAGGTATAATTCCAGCCGGCGTCGAACACCGGGTATAGCCCGGCATAGTCGACCGTCACGCCAGTCTGCTTGTAATTTTCATTTCGGTTATAGTCGATAAAGAGTTGTGTTTCAAGCGTATTTAGTACATTATCGCTTACCAGCGAAAAGGTATAATCGGGATCGTTGATATAGGGTCTCCAGCTGTGGAAATTGATCAGGTGTGAGCCCTGCGGGTATTTCTTTGAGGGGTAATGACCGGTTTCGATGCTGTCCAGCAAATGCGCAGGGCCTCTTTCGAGGGATGCAATTTCCGGCAGCGGCTGGTTCCAGTCCCCGATCGACAGCGGTTCGAGATCGGGCTGCCCTCCCCATTGCATATAGTAGCCGACGGCCGTGAAGGTATTCCAGGCGGTCCTGCCCCCTGGTCCTGCGTTGAATTCGTAGGTCCCGGTAACTGGTGTTTCACGTCCTTGTGCGGCCCGGAAAAGCGGTCCGCCGGGAATGAGTCCATAGACCTGGTCCTTCCCTTGCCGGGATGCGGTAAACCAGATCGTATCCTTTTGGACCGAAGGAAAAGCTATCGGCTGAAAACCAAACGGCAGCAGGTAGTGTACAACGCCATTCTCCGTATTGACCAGCGCAAGAGACATCTGCCCCTTATCGTTGCGGACAGCCGATACGACCCGATCGTTTGTATAATACTTTGGATAGGTAAAGAACAAGGAATCGGGATTTGGCAGACGGCGTATCACATGCCCGTCGTGTCCGTCGATCAGCATCAACGCGCAGGAGGCATCGGCGGCCTCCTGTACAGCAACGATCTGGCTGCCATCAGCGCTGATATCGGGCGAAAAGAAGCGGGATTTGCCAGTCAGCTTATGATCCACGCCCGTCTTCACATCCAGCACATGCAGTACGCTATAGTCCCGCCAGCCCCACCGGGGATCGGTCTCATAGGCGGCATAGACGACCCGGCCTTCCTTATAGGAGAAATAATTGTCGAGCGAGATCGCTCTTGTGCGCAGCTTCATATCCTGATCCTGCTGGTCTCCGTGGATACGAAAGGCGGGTATCCGTTTATAGCTGCTGTACATGTAGAGAATATGACTCGAATCGACGTATTGCGGGAATTCCTGGTCGCCGGCGAAATGCTTATGACCGGCGGCATATTGATCTCCGGGGCTGACGGTCTTTGTCGCCGACTTTCCATAGAAATCCATCGCATCCTTCCGGAACTGGTAAAAGGATACCCCCGAATATCTGCGCACCGCGCTTTGCAGCGGGTAAAAAAGACCGTGAAAGGCAGCGGCGTCTCTTGCGGTTTTGCGCCAGAAGTCATCGCCGTATTTATTGCGGCCATAGGACACCAGGATATACCCCAAAGGATAATGATCGGGTACATAATCCCGTAACGAGCCGTTGCGCAGCTTCATCCAGGAATAGTTTTTGTTACCCGACCAGAGGGATCGATAAGAATTAAGGAACCAGGGCAGTCTTCCCCTGCCCTGTTCGCTGACCAGCGTCTCCTGGTAAACGGCGTCGCCTTCCCAAAACCAGTTTGGCACAACAAGGCTGTTGGCAAAAGCCTGACCGCCTTCCCCAAACAGGTAATAGAATGCGCCGGAGAGACCAACGCGGAAATTATTGTATTGCTGGACGTGACGATATTCGTGGATAGCCAGCATCTTTTGCCAGGGCAGGCTGCCCAGGTCAAAGCTGTTCTGTTCCGGGGTCAGCTGAAATTCGCTTCGAAAAGGCGCCAGTCCCACATACCCGTTGGGAATAATGGTCTGGTTCTGCAGCACGATATTGATCTTATGCTGGGTGGGGCCGATGGTGGACAGGGTTGTCCGGCTAAGCCGATGGACGATGGCCGCCACCTGTTCCGCCTGTTTGTCCAGGCCTTTTGGATAGATGACGCGAGCTGTATCTGTGTTGAGTTGTTTCCATTTGAGAGAAGGGGGATTACCGCCAAATACCTGGGCGGAAGAGGGGGTAAGGAATAGGGATAAGATTATAAACAAAAGCAAGCGCATTATGACCATGCGATATTTATTTGAGGTGGACAATTTACGCTTATTTTCGCGTCAGACATGAAACGTAACTTTAAAACGCCTTTCCTCTCCGGGAACTATGACTCGCTGCTGGCCGCGATCGGCGGCTTCGTCCTGATCCAGCTGCTGGCCGCCTATGGAGGGATCGGAGTATCGCCGGATTCAGTGGTCTATATCAGCACTGCTGCCAATATTCATGACCATGCGCAGATCAACGACTTTACGAACCAGCCGCTGATGGATTTCCCCGCGCTGTACCCCATCTTTTTAAGCGGGGTCATGTTCCTGACGGGTCACTCCATCGTCGCAGCAGGCCCGGTGCTCAACGGGATCCTTTTTGCCGGTCTGATCTGGCTTTGTGGCTGGATGATGGACCGCTGGCCGCAGGCCTCCCGCTGGTACAAGTGGACGATCCTGCTCTGTATCGTCGGCAGCCCCTGTCTGCTCGAAGTCTATTCGATGCTCTGGTCCGAAACTCTTTTCCTGCTGCTGTCCATCCTCTTCCTGGTCGCCTGTCATCGTTATTTCCGCTCACACACCATACCCGCCGTGCTCCTTATGGGCCTGGTCGCCGGATTGGCCTGCGTCACGCGTTATGCCGGTATCAGCATTGTAGGGCTCGGCGGATTGCTGATGCTGCTGGACGGCCGTTTGAAATGCAGCGGGAAAAAGATCGGCCATATGGCTCTTTATGGCTTTACAGCCATCGGCATACTGGCCCTCAACCTTTATCGCAACTACCTTCAGACAGAAACGCTTACCGGCTACCGCGAAAAAGGCCTCACCCCTTTTTGGGCCAATCTGCATAACTATGGCGCCGTGTTTTGCGACTGGCTGCCCTTTTTCAATGGCCATTATGGCGCCGCCACTTTTGTAGGCGCGTTCTTCCTCCTGCTCATTACGGGGATTTTCCTTTACCGCTTGGTAAGGCGTACCGGCTTTTTTTCTTATGATACTCTTGCCGTCAGCCTCTTTGTATTCTATAGCCTGTTCATACTCGTAACGGCAACCATTTCCCGGTTCCAGACCCTGGACAGCCGCCTGCTGTCCCCCTTGTATCTTCCCTGGCTCTGGGGCAGCACCTGCTGGATCCCCGGCGCGCTCCGGCGAACCTCCTACCGCTGGAAAAAAGCGGTGCTGGTATTGCCTGCAGCAGCAGCCTTTTGTTTCCTGCTTGGCGAATGGCAGGACTGGAAGGAAACCTGGAGCGGCGTCCATTATGCCGGTATTCCGGGCTTTTCCGAAGACCTGTGGAAGAAATCGGAGACGATGGGATATGTCCGGGAGCACAAAAAAGAGCTGGAAGCCTATGGCCCTATTTATTCCGATTCCTTCGAAGGTCTCTGGTACCTTTCGAATGGACTTGAGTCGGAGCTGCTTCCGCATAAGGACAATAACGAGGACATCCAGTACATGCTGAAAGAAGATCATTTCTCGATGATCTGGTTTGACGACGCCATCAATACCGACCTCATCGATGTCGACTTTATAAAAGCCAGGAAGGTGCTGATCAGACAGATCAATTTCGGCGATGGAACGATCTATTTTTTCAAAAGCAAATCAGACAGCGCCGCGCGGCAATAATTATTCCGCGACAGCTGCGCCGAACACCGATAATTGCTCTATATTTAATCCATGCTGGTCGTCTTACTTGCGCTTGCGGTAGCCCCGGGCATTGCCATCAGCCTTTTCATTTACTCGATGAATACCTACGGCAAGGGTTCCATCCGCTATCTGCTTTTTTCCTTCCTGCTGGGCATGGCAGCTACGCTGCCCGCACTGGCCGTTCAGACCCTGATCCATGACGTACGGGAAGAGCCCTGGCGCAACTCGATCCTTTCCTATGTATGGTATGCATTTGTAGTCATTGCCTTTAGCGAAGAAGGCAGCAAATACCTGGTACTGCGGTTTTATGCTTATCCCAAATCCTTTTTCAGTCAGCCTTTCGACGGAGTGATCTATTCGGTGATGATCGGAATGGGTTTTGCGACCGTTGAAAATATCGAATACGTTGCTAAATTTGGGATCGAGACAGGCGTCTCCCGATTCTTTTTATCCGTTCCCGCGCATGCATCCTTTGCCGTACTGATGGGTTTTCCCGTGGGAAGGGCAAAATTCGGGGCCCGTTATCCTGTCTGGCAGCTATGGAAGGGATTGCTGATCGCGGTATTGTTCCATGGCAGTTTCGACTGTTTTTTATTCTTGCAGCAGAGCCGCGCTGCTGCCCGATATGTGTCGACAGGCGTGCTTTCCTTTGGATCGTTTGCCAGCTTCTATATCGCTGTGAGACTGGCCATGCGGGCGATCCGGATGCACCAGTCCAGCCAAAAGGAAGAAGAACAACAAAAGCCTTCACCAGCTAACTATAATGAGGAATGAATAAGATCTATGAACCATTGTCTGTCCGTCCAGGCGATCTCGATGATATCAACACGATTGGATTTCTGGCGCAGCAGGTCTGGCCCGAGACTTACGGCTCTATCCTGTCGTCCGGACAGCTGGCCTATATGCTGCAGCTGTTCTATAGCCCTGCCGCATTACGCCGGCAGATGGTTGACGACAAACAACAATTTATACTGATCGAACAGGAACAAGAAGCCCTGGGGTTTGCCGCTTATAGCGTCACTGAGGAGCCTGGCGTCTTTAAACTGCATAAGCTCTATGTCCTGCCGGGGCAGCAGGGAAAAGGGCTGGGCAGGCTGCTGCTGCAGTCCGTCTTTGATGCCATCCGCCCCGAAGGCGGAAAAACGCTCCGGCTGAATGTCAACCGCTATAACAAGGCCCGCCGGTTTTACGAACGGATAGGGTTTGCCGTCGTCCGGGAAGAAGACATCGAAATTGGCGAAGGATATTTTATGAATGATTTTGTGATGGAAATTCCGGTGCCGGAATAGATATACGATTTTTATTCCGCTGCCAGCGCGTTAAGCCCCGGGTCGATGCCCATTGCTGCCTGCTTCATCTTTTCGGCGGTCTCGTGCCCCAGGTATCTTTCCATCCTTTTTTCTACCAGGTAGATCAGCGGTGTCAGCACTATAGCCGCCGTACATTTAAAGAAATAGTTCATCATGCCGACCGCTAAGATCTGCTGCCAGGTGAAGATGGAGCTGAATGCAATAAACAATACGATATAGCTGTCCACCAGCTGCGATATCAGGGTCGACCCCGTTGCCCGAAGCCAGAGATACTTGTGACCGGTCCTTTTTTTGATCTGATGAAAGACCGTCACATCCACGATCTGGCTGACCACGAAGGCAACCAGACTCCCGATGATGATCCGCATTCCCTGCCCAAACACGGCGCTGAACGCATCCTGGATATTGGGCACCCCCTGTTTGGCGCTGCTTGCCAGCCAGACGTCCGCAGGCGGAATGCCTATTGCCATAAAATACATCAGGAACGCATAGGCGATGAGGATGACAGCGGTGAATGAGATACGCCGAACGGCTTTAGGACCATAATATTCATTGACGATATCCGTCATAACGAATTCCAGCGGCCATAACAACACACCGCAGGTCAGCGTGAAGGCCAGACCAGTCTGGCCAAACAGCGTAAAGTTCACCGGCCTCACGCCAATCAGCTTCTCCATCGAGAATAGTTTTGTCCCGATCGACTCCGCGATCAGCGCATTACAACAGAAAAAAGCGGTAAACCCAAGGAACAGCTTCGTAGGCCGGTCTTTTAATATTGCAGTTATCATTTTTTAGGAAGATTGACGGTCAGGATAGCAACCTGAATTAACAAAAAAAGGAAGTTGATGATCATGAGCCATATCGGTATGCCCGTCCTGCGCATCGCTCCGAATAGGAATACGAATATCAGGCAGACCGTTAACAGGACGTTAAGGATAACAGCTAATATATACCCCATTGCAACGACCTGTTCGACCCACCATCCCTCTATCTTATACGGCAGCCATTGAATAAAGGCAGTCAATAGAAAACATATATTACAAATAAATGTAACCCGGGATAGGAATCTTAGCAGCGCCATAATCACTCAAAAATCTATATTTCCACGCAAAATACCATAAGATCTCTATTTTCACTATTTCTGGACAAAATACCATTATTTTGCCGGGAATAATCATATCATTCGTATTATGAACTCTTCCGTTTTGAAAAAAGCATTCCCACACCTTATTGCTATAGCGGTGTTCCTGATCGTCGCTGTCGTTTATTGTAAACCGGCGCTGGAAGGAAAGGTCGTCAGTCAATCGGACGTGGTCCAATGGAAACAAATGGCCCAGCAATCCTTTGAATACAAGGAAAAGCACGGTCACTTTCCGCTGTGGACAGAAAGTACTTTCGGCGGGATGCCCGCTTACACGATTGCGATGAGCAATCAGTCCTTTCTGCAATTGGATCCGCTGAGCAAAACGTTGAGTCTGGGATTGCCTGAACCCATCAATTATTTCTGGCTGGCCTGCATCAGCTTTTATATCCTGATGGTCGTGATGGGGATCAATCCCTGGGTGGGGATAATGGCTTCACTGGCCTACGCCTATAGTACGTATGATCCGGTCATCATCGTGACGGGCCACGTGACCAAGATGCTGGCCATCAGCTATGCGCCTGGCGTAATAGCAGGTCTTTTATTGCTTTATA
Organism: Chitinophagales bacterium; assembly: GCA_015654595.1. Taxonomy (GTDB): domain Bacteria; phylum Bacteroidota; class Bacteroidia; order Chitinophagales; family Chitinophagaceae; genus Puia. The sequence goes on from JAATGQ010000239.1 coordinate 16,046, forward strand.
CCCGTCGTTATATCTGGGGACTGTTTGTCTTCACCCTGTTCTTTGCATTACAGATTAACTCGAATCACCTGCAGGTTGTCTATTACGTGGCGATGGCGATGGGATTGATGACGATCTTCTACCTGGTCGACAGTGTCCGTAAACAACAGTTGAAACCCATGCTGATCGGAATCGCGCTGGCGGCTGTCGGCGGTCTTATCGCCTATGGCACCAGTACTTCGGGCACGCTTCCGCTGCAGGAATATACAAAGGAGACGATGCGTGGCGGCCGTACCGAACTGGCGAGCAGTACAGGCAAACAGGAAACAGGCGCCGGTCTTGAAAAATGGTATGCCTTCCAGTGGAGCTATGGGATTGGCGAGACGGTAACCTTATTCGCGCCGAACATTTATGGCGGCGGCGGTCATGGCCGGCTCATCACCGACAATTCCAAGTTTGCCGAAAAGCTCAACGAAGAGATGGGCATGCCGGAAGATAACGGTCTGGCCTATGTCCAGGATCTTTCTTATTGGGGGCCTCAGCCAAGCACTTCGGGCCCCGTCTATCTGGGTGCTGTGATCGTCTTCCTGTCCATTCTGGGCTTTATCCTGGTAAAGGGCTGGCAGAGATGGTGGCTGCTCAGCATCAGCATCGTGGGCATCGTACTGGCCTGGGGTGACCATTTCAAAGCCGTCAACTACTTCCTTTTCGACTATCTTCCACTCAATAATAAATTCCGCGCCCCGACGCTTGCGCTGATACTTCCCCAGCTGGCAGCTCCTATCCTGGCCGCACTCGGGTTGACCGCGCTGATCGAAAACAAGGAACCCGCTGCGGAATTGTTTAAAAAATTCAAGCTGACCGCTTATGTCGGCGGCGCATTGGTTGTATTGCTGGCAGGCATATATTTCATGGGAGACTACCAGGGTTCTAATGACAACCGTTTCAAGGAACAGCTGATCAACGCCAAGATCCGCGGCCTGTCCCAGGGAAAACAGCCGGGCCCTGACGCACAGGCACAGGCCGTTGCCTCTGTCAACAGCGTGATGAAAGGCTTGCAGGATGATCGCCGTTCGATTGCCGGCCATGATCTGCTGCGTACTACGATCTTCTTCCTGTTGACGGGTTTGTTGATCTATTTCTTCCTGAAAGGCAGGATCAAACCGATGGCGCTGACGGTAGTGCTGCTCGTCCTGAGCACCTATGACCTGATTGCCGTCGATTCCGACTACCTGGGATATAGCGACTATATCGAACAATCGGACTTCGAAGCGGCCTTGCAGCCAACCCAGGCCGACCAGCAGATCAAGGCTGATCCGGATAAGGGCTACCGCGTTGTCGATGAACTCGGCGGCGATCCTTTTACGGATGCCCGCGCCTCCTACTTCCACAACTCCCTGGGGGGGTATTCCCCGGCAAAGCTCGGTATGTACCAGGATCTGATCGACAGCCAGCTGCGCAAAGGCAATATGCAGGTTTATAACATGCTGAACGCAAAATATTTCATCCAGCGCGACCCGCAGACCAATCAACCCGTTGCCCGGGTAAACCCCCAAGCCTACGGTCCCTGCTGGCTGGTCAGCTCCATCCATTATGTAGCCGATGGTAAGGAAGAAATGAGAGCGCTTGACAGCATCAATGTTCGTGATACCGTTATTATTCAGAAGAAATTTGCCGATCAGATCAAGACGAATCCTGTGCCGGACAGTACCGCTTCGATCAAGCTGATCACCAACGACAACGACGATATCAAGTATACCTTCAGCAGCAAGACCGATCAGTTTGCCGTGTTTAGCGAAATCTACTATGACAAGGGCTGGAATGCTTATATCGATGGAAACAAAGCGCCTTACTTCCGGGTGGACTACCTGCTTCGCGGCATGCCGGTTCCGGCGGGTAATCATGCGATAGAATTCAAATTCGAACCGCATAGTTATGCTATCTCGCAGACCATTGCGGGCTTGTCGGATCTGTTGGTGTATCTGTTGTTGATTGCGGTTATCGTCTCCGAATTGCGGAGACGGAAAGCACAGACACCGACACCTGCCAAAGCCTAATCCCATACGACCGTGAAGCCGATCAGCTTTGTGATCATAACGTATAACCGGCCCGGCGACATGCTGGCGTTGGCGCAGAATCTCAGCGGCCTGGAAGGATTGGATCAGCTGGTAGAAGAGGTGATTATTGTCAATAACCAATCGTCTGTATCGTATCAGGCGGTAGAAGACTATATCGCCGCCCATCCCGCTATTCCTTTTCGCTATATGCTGGCGTCTGAGAACCTGGGCGTATCCCGCGGCCGTAATTATGCGGTGCAGCAAAGTAAGGCGCCGGTGCTGGTCTTTCTTGACGACGATGCGCTCATCCGCAACCCCGATGCGCTGTGGGCGATTGCCGACATATTTGGAGTTGTCCCCGCTGGCGCCAGGGCTCGCAAGCCATTGGCCGATGCTGCTTCCGTGTCTTCTTCCGATCGCGCGGCATTTAATCCCGGCGCATCCGTCGATGCGGGCCGCCGCACGGGTATCGCCGCATTCAAGGTCTATTATTATTCAACAGGAGAAATGCAGGTCAATGCCTTTCCCCACAAGCGGTTTGCAGAGCGCAAGGACTGGCCCCATTTCGATACCGCCTACTTCTCCGGATGCGCACACGCGATCCGCAGGCAAGTCTTTGACGAGGTAGGCTATTACCCCGAGAACTTCTTTTATGGGATGGAGGAATATGATCTGAGCTATCGGGCATTGAATGCCGGCTATGCCATTCGTTACGATTCACGGGTGGTCGTCCTGCATAAAGAATCCCCGGAGGGGCGGCTGACGCCGCGTAACAAACTTCGGGGTATGTGGGTCAACAAGAGTAAAGTAGCCTGGAAGTATCTGCCCTTTCGTTTCTTTCTCACCACTACCCTGTTATGGAGCCTGGAATATCTGAAGAAGAGCGGCGGGCACATCGGAGGCTGGTTTAAAGGCTGGGGAGAGGTAATGCGTATTCCTTTGGCTGAAAAGCGGCGTCCCATCTCAAAAGCCTGTATGGCGTATCTGCAGAAGGTCAAAGCAAGGTTAACACACTAAACGAACCGGCGTATAAAATAAAAGGGCCCCTGTTAAACAGGAGCCCTTTTTTATCTTGTAAATGGTAAGTTTACCATTTGTCTACTTCTTCGCCGGTTGCCGTAGTCTGGCTGGGGGCTGCAGTGCTGTTATGACGGATGGCAACATCGTCATCCAGGTCTTCGCCAACGCTGCTTTCTACATAGTTCTCTCCATCCTGAGGAGTATCATGATTGTAGGCATCGAAGTCGAAATCCGGCATCAGCTCGGTCTTGACATAGTCTACCGCCTCAGTCAGTGCCTTCAGAAACTTGTTGAAGTCCTCCTTATACAGGAAGATCTTGTGTCTGTCGTACCCATCTTCGTTGAATTTCTTACGGCTCTCTGTGATAGTCAGATAATAATCGTTGCTACGAGTCGCCCTTACATCGAAGAAATACGTCCTGCGTTTCCCGGCTCTGATGCGTTTGCTATAAACGCTTTCCATTCTTTTGTCGTTGTTTTCGTACGCCACAATGATTTTTTTTCAGTTGAAAATTACTAATTAAGTAGTCACAAATATAGTATTGTTTTCGAATTAGCAAAATTTGCCTACAACTTTTGTGCCCCTTAAAACCGCTATTTTTGGCCTGTTCCGCCTTTCTTGCGGTTCCCGAACACGCATTGACGTATTTTCGACAGGGCTGATCCACGTAAAAAGACTAGGATGAAACGTTTTCTGCTTGTTGCTGCTCGTATAGATAAGTATAGTAACAATTCATCGCAAGCAGCTGCTGGTGTGTGCCGGTTTCTACGATACGGCCTTCTTCCAGAACGACGATACGGTCGAAATCAAATAGAGAAAAAATACGATGGGTAATAATTATCGCGGTCTTTTGCTGCAGATATTGATATAAATTACCAAGTATTTCCCTTTCTGTCTTAGCATCTACAGCACTGAGGCAATCGTCAAAAACGATGATCTCCGGGTCTTTGATCAAACCCCGGGCGATCGAAATACGCTGCTTTTGTCCGCCGCTGAGTGTGACGCCCCGCTCTCCTATCATGGTCTCATATTGGTCGGCGAAGCCTTCTATCTCTTTGTCCACACTGGCATAGCGCGCAGCCATCCGTACCTTTTCCGGATCGGCTTTTTCCAGCCCGAACTGGATATTACCCGATACCGTATCGCTGAACAGGAAAACGTCTTGCGGAACATAGCTTATCTGTCGGCGCAGGTCCTGCAGATCCAGGCGGCGGACGTCGGTATCGTCGATCAGGATCTGGCCTTGGCCGGGATCATACATCCTTAGCAGCAGCTGTGCGATGGTCGTTTTGCCACTGCCTGTCCTGCCAATGATGACCACTTTCTCCCCTTTCTTTATCTCAAGATTAAATTCCTTCAATGCGTGTATCCCCGTATTTGGATAGGTGAAATCTACTCCGCGGAAGCTGATGTTTCCCTTTAGAGGCTGTTGAATGGCATCTTTGGGATTCAGGATGGCGGGTATGGTATCGAGGAATTCATTCAATCTCTTTTGGGAGGCTGAAGCCCGTTGAATCATACTGGCCACCCATCCGATGGCGCTGACCGGGAAGGTCAGCATCGTGATATAGATAACGAACTCCGTAATGGTGCCAATATCGGTACCATGTCCGCCGTATATCACATAGAACCCGCCCATCATGATTGCCATCAGCGTGCTGAGGCCAATCATCAGTCCCATGGAAGGGAAATAAATCGATTCGATCCTGGCGAGCCCCACAGCATTTTTGCGATACTCTTCGCTGTTGTGGCTAAAGAAATGCAGCATGGCCTTTTCCTGGACAAAGGATTTTATGACCCGTATGCCGCTGTATGACTCCTGCGCATTGGTGGTAAGATTACTCAGCAGCGCCTGGATATGCTCGCTTTTCTTATGGATGACCGTATTCACATAATAGATCGTAATGGCCAGTATAGGCAGCGGAGTCAACACATAGGCGCTAAGCAGCGCGTCCTTCCGAAGCATAAAGTAGAGGCTGAATCCGATCGTGGCCAGCAGGTTGGCCAGGTACATCATGGCGGGTCCCGTATACATACGTACGCGGCTTACGTCTTCCGCCATCCGGCTCATCAGGTCGCCGGTGCTGTGGGTCTTGTAGAAGTTGGTATCCAGCTGCTGGTAGTGATCGTATATCTCCCGCTTTTGGTCGTATTCAATGTGCCGGCTCATCACGATGATGGTTTGCCGCATCAGGAACAGGAAGAAGCCGCTGATGACCGCCAGTACCAGCAGGGTAATGCCGCAGATCAATACTTTCTGGTCTCTGGAGGCATGTTTTTCATCCATCAAACGGATGATTTTGCGTACCGCTATATCGTAATTGGACGTGTCTTTGACGTTGACGTCCTGGCCCTTGCGGCTGCTGGTTTGCCCGCTGGGGGCTGCGGCTGTTGCCACGGCATTACCCTGGCTGGCGGCAGAGCCATTACCGGTTTGCGCCGGAGTTGTATCACCGGCAGATTGTTTACCGAAGTTTTGTCGTGCAGGCTCCCCACGTTGTGCGGCCGATGCCGCGTTCTGTGCCGCGGCGCTGGTTTGGCTCTGCGTTCCGGCCTGACCGGCAGGCGTTACCGCAGCGGGCTGGCGCTGCATTCCCCTTTCGACAGAGTTTATAACATACCCTGTCACCTGCGGCGTCAGTATCTTAAAATAGTTGGAAAGGATAACAAATACCAGTCCCAGCAAAAACCTCCAGCGATATTTCCAGAAATATTTATTTACGGCCTTTAAGTGCTTCAAACCAAAATGTTTGTGCAAAGTTACAAAATGAATAAAAATATTTGGTGGTGAAGTCGCGGAGCCTTTATTTTGCGCCCGGAGGAATGGCAGAGCGGTCGATTGCGGCAGTCTTGAAAACTGTTGAAGGTAACACTTCCGGGGGTTCGAATCCCTCTTCCTCCGCAGAAGCCAAAAGCAAAAAAGGTCAAAAGCCCGCAAATTCAATAATAGCGGGCTTTGTCATTTCTATACACTAACAGAAAAACTCAAACAAACTCAAACTTGGAGTGAGTGATTCAGTGAGTGGCAGAAACGACAAAATAAATCACTCACTAAGGCCTCACAACCATCTGACAATCAAGATGTACCAAAGCTGAACATCTTCTTTTTCCGGACGCACATTTCTACATTTGAAAACGTTCAAAGAATGAGTGTTTTATGTTAGAGAAAAGTTTTGGCCTCCTGTTCTTTTTAAGAAAACCAAGCCCGTTCCGAAAAGGGCCGTGGTTGGTCTTTCTTCGCATTACAGTCGATGGTATATCCAAAGAATTATCCCTCAAAAGAAGATGGGAGAAAACAAAATGGGCGGCATCACCCGGACATGCAACAGGTACAAGCGAACCTACAAAAGCCCTTAACGCATATCTCGACATCATTCGTTCAAAAGTCTATGAAGCCAGGCGTACCCTGATAGAAACAGGCAAACCCATTACTGTAGTCGCTATCCGTGATATCGTTTCGGGCGCCGCGGAAAGAAACCGGATGCTGTTCGTCGTCTATCAGGCGCACAACGACGAGATCAAGGCATTGATCAATCTTGAAAACAGCGACGATCTATGGGAAAAGCATGAACGGGTTTTGCGTTATCTCAAAGAATATGTAAAAAAACAATATAACCTTACCGAAATAAATATCCTTTCGATAGATCACGAGTTTGGGCAGGGCTTTTATACCTGGTTAAGGACCGAAAGAAAATGTAGCCACAACACAGCATCCCAGTATATGGGTTTTCTCAAAAAGATCATTATTTCCTGTATGGACAAAGGGTGGATAGTAGGCGATCCATTTGCCAGGCTAAATCTTACCCTTGACGAAGTAGATCCGGTTTTTCTGACACAAAGCGAGCTTGAAGCCATCGCAAGTAAGGCTATAACGAACGAGCGCTTATCCCAGATCCGGGATGTCTTCATTTTTTGCTGCTTAACCTCACTTGCCTATATCGACGTAAAACAACTCAAAAAATCCGAAGTAAAAATAGGACACGATGGCAATCTTTGGATCGACAAGAAAAGGCAGAAGACGAGCGTGCCATCCCAGGTCCCCTTATTGGCCCTTACCCGAAAGATCCTCGACAAATACAAGGATCATCCACGCTGTATCGAAAACGATACCCTCCTGCCAGTATACAGCAATTCCAAATACAACGAATATCTCAAAGAAATAGCTGCCATCTGCAGCATTGATAAAAACCTGACTACCCATACGGCAAGGCATACTTTCGGCACAACCGTGACATTAACCAATGGCGTACAAATGCCCGCCATCAAAAAAATGATGGGGCATTCAGATTCCAAACAAACAGAGCATTATGCTCGTGTAGTGCCAGAGCTAGTGTCTTCGGAAATGAAGACCTTAGAGGAGAAACTGAATAAAAAGCAATTCCTGAAAAAATACGACAAAACATTTCCGACTGATAAAAGTCCAAAAGGCAAGCCAAACAAAGCCTGATTACAGAAGCAAAACCACCTTTGAGCCCAGATAAGAGTTATATGTTGGCATATACCGGATATACCCAAAGCGCTCCAGGTCTCTTATACAATGATGATAGGTTGCCTTCGATGTCAATCGAGAAATTTGCATTAGCTCCTTCCGGCTTATCGTTACCGTACCAGAAGTAACAGCATCCTTCCCCATCCATAGGATGGCGAGGTAAAGACAAACGTGCTGAGGCCTTAACCGATCATCTGCCAACAGCGCATAGTAAAACGAGGCCATCCCTTCCCCTAACCACAAAACATCCACTCTATGCCCTTTAAAATCCAGCCGTCAAAAGACGGCTCACATCCTCTCTGTTATAATAAACCGTTCCCCCGATCTTCTTTGTCCTGATCTTACCACAAGTGCGCAAGGATTTCAACTTTCCTTCCGAACACCCCAATAACCCTCGAACGTCTGGCCCCTTATATCCCCGAATATCATCCGCTTCCCCTTTCGTCATCTTACACAACAACTGGCGAATATCCTCAACTATCACAAGTCTAAACTTCTCCAGATCGTCCTTCGTCACAATTTCCACACCCATACTATCGTTTTTAACCCAATCCTACTTAGTCACACTCTCAATTTCCCTCATCTTTCAATTCCCTCCTTTATACTAAGACATATAGTCAAACGAAAAAAAAGTCATAAATCAGTAAAAAGCTATTATCTCACAATACGGCTCAAGCTAAAATTCAAGAAGTAGGTTTTGTCTGCATCCCAATATCAGTATCGAAGAAATAAATATCGTATTTTTAAGTTCTATGAAGTCTTTAAACCTGAAAAACATCGAATGGAAAGAGTTCGAAATTCTCGTACTCCATTTGGCAGAAAATATTATATCAGGTACGCGATTTGACGATCACTTAAAACAAGGGAACCGGCAGTCAGGCATTGATCTGATTGCTCGTAGTCAATCTACTGATCACCCCCTTTGTATCCAATGCAAACGACATAAAGACTTGTCCAAGTCAAAAATCGAGGATCTGATCACAGTCTTTCTTAACGACAAATATGCTATTCCAAAAACCCGGTTTATTCTTGCCACTACAGCAGATCTCCACACCGAATCATTGAATGATGTATTAGAAGAACAAAAGAAGCTATTGAAATCAAAAGATATCGAGTTTGAATGGTGGGATGAACACTTTATCAGTACCCATTTACAACAAAACTACCCTATAGCTGCGCGATTCTTTGGCCTACATGTCGCCAAGAGTTTCTGCCTTCCAGCCATTCAAATACAATCATTTACACAGCCAATAGACCCAATTCTTGCAAGACAAATATCCCCTCTTGTTATCTTAAAGCAAGATTTTAGTCGTCAATTTTGGCAGTCAACTACCGGCCCCATATCCCATCTTACCGAATTGTTCACAACGAACAGACTTTCAATCCAAAGAATTGGACTGGTTGCAGATCCATACATCGGTAAATCAATCTACTTGCGCCAATGCGCTTATGAATTGGTGAATTCAGGGCAACACATCCAGCCTCTTTTCTTGAACGTAAAAGATGAAAACATTGACCCAATTGACTCCCTGCTAGCCCGGCGTTTTCATAGCTGGGAAAGCAGCCCACAGAAAAATCTTATTGTTTTTATCGATGGGCTAGATGAAGCCCATTCAAACGACATCCTAGCCTTTACCAAATATATTGACAGTTTTACAAGCCAATATCCTAGTGTGAGCATTGTAATTTCCTGCCGAAAACAATTCTACGATCATTACCAACTATCCTCCAAAGTCTCCGGATTTCAATTCTACAGCTTTAGCTCACTGAAAATATCCGACGTTCAGAATTATATCAAAAACCGCTTAGGAGATCACGCGGATCGGTTCAACAAAGCGGTTACCAAAAAACAATTTAACAGCTGGCTGCAACACCCATTTTATCTTAATCAACTCATCGAACAATTCGAGCGAAATGCCAAACTGCCTTCGACAAAGATTAAGGCAATCGAAATTTTTATTGAACAAGCATATTCTAAAGGGAAAGAACGATCATTTGAGAAAGGAATCCTCGCACAAAAAGCGCATGAAAGCCGACTCGTCGCCCAGAAACTCGCCTTTTCTCTCCAGCTTCTGGAAAGCAACGCACTTGAAAATGACTTATTTCAGCAAATCTTCCTTCCCGCTGAACGGAAATTGCTCGAACACAGCCCTCTTATTACTATAAAAAACGATAGATGGTCCTTCACCAACGCATTTTTCCAAGAGCATCTTGCAGCACTTCACCTTCGACACTATTCATTTTCTGAATTATGCTCATTTTTTACAATAGGATCAATTCCACGGAAATTCAGGACCCGCTGGCTTCAAACTTTGTATGCACTTTTGTCGCTTCTGCCCGAGCAACCAGCACTTTTGAACCAAATGGTTCAGTTAGTCCAGGATGATAATCCCGAACTCATTTTCGCTAGTGAACCAACCCTTTATGATCAATCCTTTCGACTTGAGTCGCTTCAACGACTAATAGCCTATTGTCATGAGAATGATTTATGGCCACAACTCATTTATCCAGATAAAATGGGAGAATTCCTTACAGGAGTCGACCAAGCCATTGATAAACTGTTAGAACATCTCTCAGACCCAACATTTCCCATATCAATTAAAATAGTTTGCTGTCGGATTCTTACTGGCTTTCGAGAACTCTTAAAGAGAGAACGTCAGCAAATATCATCCACAGTGCACCATCAGTTGTCATCAACTACTGATGCTATGTACGCAGCAGAATTAATTGCTATTTTATCCACGCATGAGATTGGAGATCAGAAAGATATTCAGACTGTTTTGAATACAGTTCCTTTTAGTCAATATCATATATTTCGTCACCAAATGTATGAATGGATTTCCAGCCTTAACCTTACAGATTCTTTTTGGTCTTATGGTATTGATGGCATTCCCATTTTTATAGACTACAATAAACCGATTACACAAATGGGCTCATCACGACATCTCAGGCAATTTTTGCTCTCTTGTAAACATAGACACCAATTATATCCGCTATTTGCCGGAATGCAAAACCGCGAATTGGCTCCATTCTACTGGCACAAAAATGAAAATGGCCAGGATTTCACCACTTTATTTCTAGCCAAATGCGCTGAACTTATGCACTATGATCCACTAATTACACTACCTATTTCCAACTTCCTTCAGAGCAATACCCAACACTATATATTAGAAAACCCAAAGGGGATTGAACCGGTAATTGCCGATCTCACCTGCAGAGATCTTTTAGCGCGTCACTTTGGCGCCACACTCTTTGCTCCTAAATATTGGGCATTGGGAGCATTGCTTAATCCAAAATCCATGGACTACCTGCTTTGGGAATTCGAAGAAAGTGAACAGCCAATACATTATCTTAACACACCACTACAAGGTCTAGAAATGCTATCTAGTAATGATGAAAGCAAATCTTACGAAAAACTCGTCAAGGATATCACAGAGGGACAACTTATAGATCTTGCAGCGCTCAAGCATATGAAAGAATTACAACAAGTACAAAATCAAAGAATTGAGCTTGACATGAAATGTATACAATCATTGGACAGCTTTCGCAAAGCAATCCAACGACTTTTCACTCTCCATAAAACTAAGTCAATCGGTGTCCATTCACTTTACCAGGACAGGATTGGCCCACAAAGGAAAGCGTCCTCTCACTTTATTACTCAATTCATTCATCATTGGATAATGCAGGGAGATATTGCGAAGTTGGAAGACTGTCTAACTTTCCTCGAAAGCGAAAGCAATTTCCGCTACTTCAGAGCTTCAGAAATTCTGGACTATAGTTACGCCCCTGAAAAATTCCAAACCTTTCTGATGCCCCTCATCCAAGAATATTATTATTCAGAACTATCTCGATGTAATTTTGCCAAGGCCGAAGCAAACTACGCTGCGAATCTTACCTCCCCCCTCGAAGAACTAATTATCCGTATCTTTTTAAAATACAAGCTCCCAACCCGGGGTGAAATTCTGGTGGAATTTTTATGGATGGATACAGCCGGCTTCGATAAGCAATCATATTATCGGCTGAACACACCTCTTCTCCGAAGCCAAGTAAAGGAGTCTATTGGGCAAAGTGCTGCGTTATTTATATCGGAAGCCGTCCTCAAACATATGGAAGCAGGAATTCATAGTCATCGCGTAATGGCGACACACATAGATCTTTGTGTCAAGTTAGAGATTGAAGATTGCAAATCATATATACTTGACGCTCTCTATGAGAATCTAGTTGATGCAGAAGATCTACATGAAGTTGTAAAAGCCTATAAAGCTTTAAAAGGCAACCTAAACGAACTACTCCCTTTGCTTGAATCCATTTCCCTTAAAGATCCTTTCTACATAGATCTTCTTAATGAATTAAAAGATGAATTCGCGCTTCTCGTATGCGAAAAGGCCCGTGGTGTTATTGCAAAACAAATTTTACCCCAGGAAGCAAATATCCAATTTGCCAAATTGCTTACATCAATTGGAGATATAGACGGATTCGGTTATCTAGTTTCGAGTCTCGAAAAAGTCACAGAACATTCTTATCATTTATCAAATGTCTTCCTCAAAAACCTTGATACCCGCCAAGCTTTGACGCTGCTTAAACCATTGCTTTACCTTTTGGTAGATCCATCTATTGATCGTATTAATTCTCCTGATCATCCAAGAGCCATACTTTATGGTTGGTTAAACTTACTGGCAGAAAAAAGTTTACAAGATATACTTCTCCTTTCCGAATGGCTTTTAGACGCAGAAAGGGATTTAATTTCAAAATACCCCGCTCCCAATGCGCTTCGGTGGTATGCCTTTCGATTGCTAGAGAAAACCAGAGATACAAAGTCTACTCCCTATTCTGTCGCCCAAATTAAGGAACTCTCCACAATCAGCAATTAAGCACAAGAAGCAGCAATAATATATCAAAAAAACACTATTCAACACGAAATTCATCTACCATTCCACAAATTTCGTTTCCTATCTAACCACATAGCATAAGAACTATCATTCAATCTGACAGGCGAATACATTGTACCTAACAATTTAATAAACCCTGACAAAAATTTCATTTTACCTAAACTATCTCCCATTTTGGGCCACAACATAATATTCATCTGATCAAGACTCCCGTTAATATCTGCACAAACTCTCTTAGCGCTTAAAGAAGTCCTAAGATATTCATTATACACAGTCACCCGGCTGTTGAAATCCTTTTGAGCGCTAGATATGCAGTAATATAGATCAGAAAAATCAACTTTCCCATTGTGGGTACCAGCATAAGCACATCGATCCAGACTTCTATATAAAGTATCAATGCTTTGTCTAAAAAATGCACTATCATTTTCACGACTTACTCTTTCTCTCTTGATAGACTGAGCATACAAGCCATTTATACTTTTCAACTCTTGGCTCACCTTAGAAGAAATTACCATTTGTGTTCCTAATTGTCGAATCGAAGAACTATCCAAATTCGATAGATGCCCTATCATAGTTAAGGAGGATGCATTTAAATCCTCCAAATGCAATATCATTTGGGCTTGTTGCTCTATTTGTTGCTGTTGCTTCTCAAGACTTGCTCCAAGATCCAATGTACGTTGGGCAATACACTTTGCCTCAAGGGCAATCCAGACAGCTATAGCCGAAAGAACCAATCCGATCAGATCACTGAATTTAAAAGAATAATCAATTTTTTTCATCATTAATATTTAACCTTAAATTATAATACAGAGTTAGATTTTTCATTATTATACTCTTAAACCAACCATTGCCTGGTTTTCGCCAATAACTTAGAACTCAACCTTGCTTCCCAAAAAATAAAGTATATAAACAATACGGCAGGAATTGTATAACTTAGAAGCCTTGCTGGCACGGAATGAAATAAATCTGCTTTAATTTGCTCTACAAGAGCCGGGCCAATAGTGAAAGACAAACATGCTACCCCCATGAACACCTCAAATTTCATCCTTAGCAATATGCGCCTTATATACCTTTGTCCCACGGGCTCTTCTTTATAGCTTATCTGCAAATACCTCTTCCAACATTCATCAAAGTTTGGCATTTTTTCCTGTTACTCCGATCATGCCAATTAACTTCGATTGTCGAGCCAATATTTTCAATAATCAATCCAATAACCAATGATATACATGCAACAACAGAAATACTTATCGAGTTATTAGCCATTAAGAACTTTTTTGTTTCCTGATGAAAATGTAAAACATATATAACCCATGGAAACGCAGCAGCAAACCCTGGTATTAAATAAGTAATTAGAATCTGATCGAATGACAAATTCAACGAAGTAAGTTTTTCCATAACAAGCTAATTCAATAATTAGGGGTTAATATAAGGTGTGTGGCTAAAGATAGATTTTCGAAGCATTTCAAACAACGTGAAAAACACCCAATTTAGCTGCTAAACGAAACGCAAGTTATCCCCATAAGACTCACCAGGTCCACAGGTCTCCCTCCACCCCCTCTCGGCAACAACACGCGCCAGGCCGGGCCATTCTTCGCTCCGCGAACAAATTGCCCGCCGGGGCCAACACCTCCGCCCCACGCTTCAGAGCTGATCCGCCCTGCGCTCCGGTATTGGCCTTCCGCCCGTCACGCCACCAGACTCCGCTTCGCTCCGCCAGCTGCGTGCACGGGCGCCGGAAAGCCTGTCACGATTCTTGCGCTCGAAGGGGCTTCGGTCGGGCTGCTCCCCCTGTTCAAAAAAGATAAACAGGCCAGATCCGGCCTTCTACGGCCTGCCGCCCAAACCCATGCACAAAGCCAACACATCAGCCGGCAGCCCTTCAAAGCCCTACCACGCGCTTGCCTTGCCATCGCCCACAAGCCAGCAATCCCGCAACCGCGGCGACCTGTTTACCCTTTTTTGCCCAGCCGCAGCCTCATTTTGTCCGCCACCTGCGGGTGGCTGGCCGCTGTCATAATAATCTGGTCTCCGCCAGGCGAAGCGGCCTCCGTCTCTGTTTTTCTAAATTGCCGACTAACCACCACCCTAATAAAAGCGCATAGGCCTTCCGCCTTACCCCTCGGTTCGTCCTCGGCGCCTGCTGCCCCTTACCACAAGTCCTCCGCACACACCAGCAGCCCGCCTCGTCCTCCCTCCGTGCTACGACCTAACAACTAAGGTCGACCGCGGTTAGCTGCCCGCCGGCCTCCCGGCGCCATCGCACAAAGCCCTCGCACCCGTTCCGACCTCTCCGGTCAGCACGGCCTGCCACGTGGCAGTGGTGGCGGCGACCGGGAACTATCCGTCGTTCCTCCTACCAGTCCCGGTCGGCCACACTCCTGTAGAAAGCTCCCATACGAATCCGCCGTCGCTGTCTGTCTGGGAAAATGGAACACATTTTCCGGCCCAGAAGGGCAAGGAGCAAGAAGCAGCCCTAACGATTAATTCTCCACGACCCAACCTCCGATAATACTTCTGACCCACTTTTCACCGATAGCCTTCCTGGTAGCAATTTCACCATACCCAAGATTAAACAGATCGTTCAACGTCTTGTCCTTTTGTACGATATCTTCCAGGCATATCACTCTAGCCTCATCCGCCGCCACATCACCCGTCAGGAACTTCCAGCTGCCATCGTAGTCGTGTACCACATAAACAATTTCACTGCCCCTATCAAGTCACTGCATCGTCGTATAGACAAGCAGGTTTTTCCTTTCCCGGAATTTAAAACCAACATTCCGATCCAACAAAGGCTGTGCATACATATACCAGAAGTTAAATCCCTCCTGCCAGGGAAAGCAGTTCTTAGAATCCGGCCAGACTAACTGAATCGCATCAAATCCCTTACCGTTGTAATATCGCAAAGCCATGCCAAAGTAATCGCTGATATTAGCCGGATCTACTTCTAAAAACCAAGCATCCAGATCTTGATAGATGCCGGTATATGCAGTACCCGTTTGTATTTTCTTACCCCGTTTTATACCCTTAACGATCCTGGCGATCAATTCCTCTATTACGCCCGATGGCATTCCCAGGCAAATGATCTCCGCATGCCCATACGTCTGCTGCAACCCTATAGTGTAAGCGAAGGGGGGGGGTATAATCCGTACCGCTGACCGTAATGACTGTGCAACCATGAAGAACAATAGCATGAGCAATTTCAGGCAATAAGGCTTCTGCGTCTGGGAGATCAGGCGAGTGTCTCTTAAAAATCATAAGATGTGGTTTTATAGATTTACCCGCTCAATCTACAAACAAGAAGTCCTTCAAAAAATTGACAAAAGTCATAAAACAAAATTCTCCATATACCCGTCCATCCAAGCTATCGTCCGGAAAACTGGCAAAACTACATCAGGAACTACAACGTTCCCTGATGCGCGAAAGGACTTGTAGCGCCAGGCATGAAAGGCAATGCCGTAAACTGTATTTCTCGAAACCCTCACCCTTTCTCAATCAAATAATGCACGATATAATAAAACAAAATCAGCCCGCTCAGATAAATAACAGCAAACCAAAGCAAGCCCAGTTTTCGGTTATAATTGTACCGCAGGTTATCCAGCTTGATAAAAGGATTGATAAAAATATTCGCCGTATAAACCAGCGAATAATAAAAATGCTCAAATACCCCCTCTAAACCTGTCGACTTTACATCAGGAGTAAAATTAGGAATGACGTAAACATCCCTTGCCATCATCCTATAAAACGCCATGTTTATAAGCGAGATTACCAGTAGCACAGACAATGTAAACAAGATCATATTACTTAACCCAGTTCCGTAATCCTCCCACTGATCGACAACCCAGCTAATACTACGTCCCCATAGAGAATAACCCCGCTGGCAATGTCGGTTCTCCCTGATCAAAAGACTCAAATTCAATCTTTGATTGATATGGTTCTCCCCCATGGCAGCCCTGATTAAATTAGGATATATCAATTTCCCTTCGTTCTGATTAAAAATCAAATTGAAGCTGGTATAATCAAGAAATACTACTCCAATTGCAGATACAAAATCTAAAAACAGAGTAACCTTCGTCATATCAATATTAGTCGAACTGGCCCAGAAAAAACGATCAACAAATAGTCGGGAACTATCCCAGCAGGTGATTACATTCAGTCGTATAGTGTCACGTGGATGAACAAAAATTTTAGACCATTTGCAAATGGTTATTTCCGATAACTCCAGCCTCTTCCCTACATTATTGTATCCGCAAAATAGTCGATTCAATCTGAGACGAGTCAGTAATATTGACCCGGTTATATTACAATATGAAATATCTAAATCAATTTTATTAGGGAAAGACCCAATCTTCAAACTTTGGAATGCACATCTGGTCAATACAAGTCTTTTACAATTGACAGGTATAGCAATTGAATCAAACGTAAACTTACAGCTATCAAACTCCAACGTATCTGCCTTGTACGTCAACAAGTCCTTTGGATCACTAAAAACCCGATCCTTTACCAAAACCTTCCCATTATTCCCCAACCCTACTCCCCACATAAAAACCAACCCCAGTACCAGTAAAAATCCCCTTTTCATAAAAATAGTTTCCCCTACTACGGCAAACCCCGAAAAATACCCAATGCACACTGCCGCCGGCGATCAACCCCACCATCCTTCCCGGCCACCGTCCGCCGTTGCCGACTCCGGCAGCCAGGATCAAAGCGCCCACCACACAACCCCATCCCTACACGCTTTGATCCCGCCCTCCGGAGTGCAGGATTACCTTACTCGGTATCCGCCTATCAAAAGATGGCAAATAAGTCAGGTACCCATAAGCATGCAGCTGCCGCATCGACCGGTGATAAGGCCCATCGCCCCTGATCTTTGCCAGCGGCTTTAATACCCTGGCACTTACCGCAACCGCATTCCCACCCTGCCTGCAGGAGAGATACAGCAAAGCCGTAAACAAGCTGACATGCAGCGGCCCAATCCGAGGATCTTCAACAACCCGGTCCATAAACGTCTCCAGCAACTCCATGACTATCGCAACCTTTTACCCCTCAACAAAACCTTGCCCCTTACCTTTAACAGAAGCGTTCGACCATCCTGCCCCGTCATTTCAACGACCAGCCTCTTATCAG
Source organism: Chitinophagales bacterium (assembly GCA_015654595.1). Lineage (GTDB taxonomy): Bacteria > Bacteroidota > Bacteroidia > Chitinophagales > Chitinophagaceae > Puia. The sequence goes on from JAATGQ010000239.1 coordinate 33,605, forward strand.
CCGGCACCACAAAAGGCTCAAACCCCAACGCAAAGACCTCTCGTCCTGCAACGATCGTCGGCAGATGGCTAAAGACCGGCGACACCTCCACTTCCTGCTCTGCCCTTCGCTTCACCCTTTTGCGATCCCGTAAAAAACAGCGCAGGAATACCGGCCTGTAACCTATACCCGATCCATTCGTACACCGGAAGGCCAGCCATTGCAAACTATCCTGCAGGTATACTCCCTGCAGAGAAAGCCGAACCCGACCCGATCTTGCCGACACCCGTAAAAACCCCTCACGCAAAGCCAGCGCAGCAGCATCCCGCGCTAGCCTGTCTTCCCCTGCAGGTAAACCGCTCAAAAAGACCGGAGCCGCATCCCCCAATGGCAACACCCGATACGTCAATACAGCAGGCGCCTCTTCAAACCTCACCACAAACTCATAAACCCTTCCATCCGTCCCGTATACCGTCATATTCGTCTCCGCCAATCCCTGTCTCAATGCCTTTAACTCAAAAACATTCTCGACCCCTCTGACCTTTTGCACCAGGATATCCGGGCTAACCTTGACTCCCGTGCGTACAGGCCCAGGAAACACAAGATTCGTCATCTTATTTATCGTCACCGGTATCACCAATGCCCCAACTCCTTCCAGACGATAGACCGGCTTTTGAGCCACACTTCCCGTCGCCACCGCCATCAATAGCCAACACAACCATCCTTTCATAACTCACCTTATTACATTCCTCAACAAAACCCGATATCCAGCCTCTATGGCAACCCTTATCTGCCTTACCTTACGGCTGGTCAGCACCCGGGCAAACTGTAAACCCGCTCCCGCCGCCTGAGCGCCCAACGATGGGTCCAGGGATGTCATCCCCAGCTGACCGATCGACTCATCAGCCGCCGATTTAGCCACATCCCGCGTTAATGCCCCCGGCGCCCGTATACCCGCTAATCCATCCAGGTCATAAACCTCCAGCGCCACCGGTACGATAGCCCTATTTACCCGGATAGACGAGATCATAACCTTCAGCCGTTCTCCCGACAAAGACGCCACTCCATAAACCATCGAACCAACAGGTACCACAACGCCGCCAACAATCACCTCCTTGTCTAACCGAAACCCAATCGTCATTCCCGACTCGATCACCTGGTCGACACCGATCACCGCCGGTATCGTCTCCTCCGATGCCGTATCTATCGCGACAGCCTCACCGATCTCGACAAAACCAGCACTCTCCAAAACACCCTTTCCGCCAAGCGATACCGTCGTGGAAGCAGCCACAACAGGCCGCACCGTAGAAGCCGCAGCTACAAGACTATCCTTTACAATCCCATCCCGATGCTGCAGCCGCATCAGCTTATCGAGCATACCGTCCAGTTGAGCCATTTCCGGATCAGGTTTCGTCAACGCCTCTCCTCTGAAACGAGCGCTACCCGGCCTTTCTTCCGACAACTCAGTATGTCCGGCATACAGCCTTCCTCCGGCAGCCATCGGCTCTTTGCTATTCAGGCTTCGCTTCATCTCCCCTAATCGCTCAAGCACCCTGGCGGCCTGCTGATCAACACCGTTCTCCTTACGATCTAACCCAAACCCCGTTTGCCTTGTACTGTCTACCCCCATTCCCCTCGCATAAGGATCCCGCTTCCTATTCTCCATACGCTTCAAAGAATCCCTATCCGCCTTCGCATAAAAAGCCATCTTATCCATCCTCTTTGCCGTATCAAGACGAGGTAAAGGCAAAGCCATATTCAATCCCCGCTCCACACCTTCAGAGGCCCTTTGGTCCGGCGCCTTTCCACCACCCAATCCATAAAACAACAAAACCACCATTGGCACCACCATTAGCGGCAACCACAAAAGCATCCTGCGTTTGCGCCCAACCCGCTGCATATAACCTTTCTCTTCCATAAAAAACTATCTCCCCATCAATAACATCCATCGCCGATAACCGATATTACAGACCATAAGACTATCGTGCAACCGCTTCAACTCCCGATTCCCGTTTATACAATCCATATAAGCCCTAAAGGCACGTTGCGTCTCCGCCCGCTGATCCAGCATCCGCAAACGATCCTCATAAAGACGGATCTGCTCTATTGCCGGTACAGTAACATTCCCACGCGGAGTCCTATCTGCGAGTACCCAGCCATAAACAACAACCATCACGACCAGCGCCCCTCCACAGAGGAGTAGCAATATCCTATGACTCACCGTATATACTCCCCGTCCCTTTGCCAAGCCAGCTCCCCACCTTTCCTTCTTCCACATACTATCAAAGATTAAATTGTAAATACCAGCCACATCGCTTCGTAGCAGCACCGTTGCGTCGCAATCACTTTATCTGCAGTACAACCCTCAGCTCCCAGCAATGTGACAGGAAAATAAAAAACTACCGTCCTTCCACCTTCAGGTCCTTATTATCCAACACCGACCAGCGCTCAATCAAGAGCCCATGCGGGTTTCCTTCCGAACGGCTGACCATCCTGATCCACCCTTCCGTCACCAGACTCCTTGTTACCACACTCGTCGACCGAGTGATCCTTTCTTCCCCATAAAGCCTGAATGAAAAAGGTTCCGTCTTCATCTCCAGCACCACACTGTCCACCCTGATCCGTTGGCTGATGTTCGAGCTAACAACCTCCGCCAGATAGCCAGATTCCTTAAGATTGCTATACACCTTCCTGGCCGATCCATCCGCCAGCTCAAGCGCCTTTTTAAATCCCTCTTCCAACTGCCGTTCGTCACTATCCAGGTTAAAGAAGAGCTCATGAAACCTTACCACCTGCGCGCGCGCCTCCACCCCCAGGTTCGAACGTCGGTCGCTGGCAAAAGCGTCCAGCGCCTGGTCAGCCGACAGAATATAGACCTTCGCTTCCGCCCGGTTGATCACACGCAAAGCCGAGAACCAGCAAAGCATCGAGAAAAAGAAACTCAACACCATGACAATCATACAAATCCCCCGGATATATCGGAATGACGATTCAATCCCCTTAACCTTAGCCCACATAACACTTTCATTAAAAATCAACAATCATTTCAACCCCTGCCTTACTGCCGTTTGTGCCATAGAAGAAAACTTTGACAAATGCATACTATGACCAGGAAAAACAGATACAATAAAATTCGTGATAGAAGGCACCGTAAAATAGCCGACGATGCCCATGAGCAAAAAAACAGTATAAGCCATATCCGTTGGCCCGAAGAAAGTCTTACCCGCAGTCTGTAGCTGAGAAATATCGACCTTTATCATCTCCACCTGTATCTGCGAGATCAAAGACCCGAATATATTACAGACCGGCAGCCATAAGAAGACATGTACATACTTTCCCAGCCAGGCGCTTAACACCTGCGTAAACCCAGGAAAGACCGACAATCCCAACACCAGCGGCCCCAGCATGGCCAGCACCACCAGGTAGAAAACCCTAACCGTATTGATACAAAAGCCTGCCGCCTCATACAGGATCTCCAGCGCCTGCGACAACATCAGCTTAAAAGAATTCCGCATACCATACGAAGCCTTTGCCATCTCAAACTTCATCCGGTTCGAAAGCCCGCTGGCAAACCCGCTATCCGCCTCTCCTGAATACTGTTCCCATTTCTGCAGGCTACCACCACCATCAGCCCCAACATACATCTGCCATTCCTGACCCTGCTGGATCACTGCTTCCTTCTGTTTTAACAGAACAGCAATAGCCTGATTACTATCATCCATCAACTCACTCGTCTCATCAACAGTCGGCTGTAAGACCCCATTGACCAGCCCAAGCAGATTGGGATAAAAAAGTAACGCCAAACCGATCCCAAACGGCCTCAGCAATCCATACACATCCACCGGCTCCGCCCTTGCCAGGCTTCCCCATAACCGATGGCCTATAAAGAGCAAGGCCCCCAACCCTGCCAATGCCCTACCAATACCTATCAAAGCCCCGCTCTTGCCCAGCATCGTTTGAAAAGCCTGGTTCAGCGTCCCCTGCAATCCCGCCAACATCCCCGAAACACTCCCGCTATTTGTCTGTGCCCATCCCGCCAGTGGCGCCAGCACTACCAATTCCGCCATTACAGCCATTCCAACCCACTTCTTCATAACCCACATTTGATACACACACAATCCCTTTTCCACTAACACTATCAGCATCCTTTCTCAGCCGATCATTCAGGCTTCCCAGCCAACTACATACATACAATACCAACTACGCTCTTAACGCCGCGGCCCTCCGAATCTATCAACTCCTACTTAGTTACCCCAAACAACAACGGCATCACTGCTCCATCATTTACTTCCACACCCTTCTGACCAGCCAGAATAAGCCCGCCGTTCTCCAGATCCCGCATCATCACCAAACGTTGATCCATATCCCTGTCGATCCAGTCAACCGCCGCCATCCGCTCCGCATCGCTCATCCGTAGCTTCCCGTCGCTTAAGACCAGATTCAACTCATCCAGGTTGCGTTCACTACCGGCCAGCAGACTGGCATAAAGACCACTGATATAAGCCAGTTGTGACGCGTTGAAGTTCCCTCCAGATGAATACATCCGTTCCCCTGCCCGATAAGCCTTTACCAACAAGGCTTCCTTTTGCAGCACATTCCTTACTCCGACATATTCCCTCACAGCAGGCGACACCAGCAACAGTGCATTCAAAAAGTCCTGGTGCAAATTAAAATTACCCTTCGCCATTGACCGGATATGCTCGTAGCCATTCTTCAACACGTCGTAATCCCTATACATGTCCTTTAGCAGAGTTTTCAATTGTGCCAACTTTTGATAATCCAGTTTCAACTGTTCAATATCATCCGCCAGCGACTGCCCCCGTCCATAAACAGTAAAAGCCAACAGCAATAACAGCAACCCTGCACACCGTTTAATCCAGTCCCACATAACAATCATTTAAAAGACATACCATTCTTCCATTCTGCCGCCCTTGAAGCAATCAGCCCATCCAACACAGCCACAAAACCAATCGCTGCCCCCAACACATTGCCCATATCCCCGTCCAGTATCCGGATTCGTTCCAGGCGTTGCCCATCCGAGAAAGACAACATCTCCGGCGTCACCAGGCCGTTCAACACTGTGAGGTCCTGCCTAACCCGGGCTTCGATTCCGCTAACCACCGTATCAATCAGCCCCCAATCCCCAACCGTCAAAAAGCTGGGTATATTAGTACTACTCAGCACATCCCCTGTCCCTCCAGACCCTGTCAATCCACCACTTATCCATCGTCCAATCGCCGCCTCCAGTATCCGC
>JAATGQ010000247.1 GCA_015654595.1 Chitinophagales bacterium
ACGGTCTGCCGACGCTTCTTTCCCCGTCTTTATCGGGCATACCAGTCCTACCCACGCAAGAGCCTCTTTCCATTATGATGACTCCTATCTGTATATCAGCGCCAGGGTGAGCGATGCAACTGTTGTCGGCAATACCGGCGCTCCCTCGCAGGGAGATGGCCTGACCATCTATACAGACGTGCAGAATAAGGGATTGATCGCGCCGGGTCCTGGTCTGTTCCGGGTCATACTGGGCGCAACAGGCGGCGTGCAGGTTCAGCAGGGAGCCGCGGGTGCATGGACCACTCTTTCCGGCAGCAATGGTGTATCGTTATCCGCACAGTCCTCCTCGGACGGATATGTAGTGGAAGCCGGTATCCCCTGGTCCCTCGTGGGAGGAAAACCTGCCCTGCAGGCCAGGATAGGCCTCGATATGGAATTGAGAGAAGCCATCAACGGAGCAGGATTAAAATACACCGAAGGCATCGAGCCGAATGACGCCTCCGCCTCCTACACATGGTGCAAATTATCATTACAATGACGATACTGATGAAAAAAATAGTACTGGCTGTATTGATCCTGGCAACAGCAACAGGCATAGCTGCTGCGCAGAATAATGGCCGATGGTCAGAACAGAAAGCCCGTGAATGGTATAACCGTTTTGGCTGGCTCCGAGGAAGCAATTTTATCGTGCACACTGCAGTCAACCAGCTGGAAATGTGGCAGGCAGAAACTTTCGATACCCTCGGGATCGATCAGGATCTTGCTTTCGCCCAATCGATCGGCATGAACTGCATGCGCGTATTTCTCCATCATGCAGCCTGGCAGGAAAACCCCGAAGGTTTTAAGGCAAGAATGAATAAGTACCTGGACATTGCCTCCGCCCATGGAATAATCACGCTTTTCGTCTTCTTCGACGACTGCTGGAACGAAACCTATCATACCGGTAAGCAGCCTGAGCCCCGTCCCGGTATCCATAACAGCGGCTGGCTGAGAGACCCCGGTAAATTATGGTATGAAGAGCCTGCCCTGCGCGATACACTCGAAAGATATGAAAAGGATATCCTCCTCACTTTTGGTCATGACAAACGAATATTGCTGTGGGATCTCTACAACGAGCCCGGCAACAATAAGATGGGTGATAAAAGCATGACACTGCTTCGGCTGGCTTTCACATGGGCCAGGGAAGTACATCCTGACCAGCCGTTATCCGCAGGGGTATGGAATAAGTCTCTCGCCGCGCTGAACCAATTCCAATTGGAGAATTCCGACGTGATCACCTATCATAATTATGACCCGCCAGCCGCTCATCAGCAGGCGATAGATACCCTGCTGCATTTCGGACGGCCGCTTCTTTGCACCGAATACATGGCCAGAAGAAACAATAGCCTGTTTACGAACATCATGCCCTTGCTGAAAAAAGAAAACATAGCAGCTATAAATTGGGGCCTCGTCGCCGGCAAGACCAATACCATCTATGCCTGGGATACCCCTATGCCATCCGGTGCAGAACCTCCGATCTGGTTCCACGATATCGTTCGCCCCGACGGAACACCCTTTAGCGCCGAAGAGATAAAATATATAAAGACGCTCACCTCGACCTCCAGTTCCAGCCCTCTTCCCTGAGCCCTCGCGTTGCTCTGCATACGCTTGCAGACTCGCCCCGCTCCCAAATACAAATGCCGGCCAGATGATCGTCTTGTCGGCATTTGTGACCTGGAATGGATTGCCGGAACCTCGGACGCAGTCGGCCCATTCTGTGATTCGCTCAACAGAACCTGAAAGCCGCTCAATTACCCACTAACGGCGTACGCAAATGTGCAATTTCACGTTCCCGAACGGTATCCTGATCCGCCGGGCCCATTGTACACACAATATGCCGTTTATGAGATTTTTTACACTAGCTCTTTCGTTGAGTATTCAACAATTACCGCCGGTATGGTATCGGAGCGCCCGATGGCGCAGGTGGATTGTACGTCTGCTGGACCTACATTGCCGTCCTCTCGAACGCGACCGAAGTTTATGGTGTGGCCGTCCAGCACCTGCATGCCGACGGCTCACGGGTCTTCGGCGACGCCGGGAATACGGTGCCGAAACCACCGGGGTATCAGTTCTTGGATCCGCAGCTGGTGCCGGATGGCAATGGCGGTTTTTTTCCGGGCTACTAAGCGACCAACGACGGACTCAACCTTTATGTCAACTGCGGTTAGACGGGCAGGTGGCACAGACCCCGCTTCGACGACCGTTATCCAAAGAGATTATAAAAAGGATTCGGTTGTCCAGCTATACAATTTCACCACCTATAGCTATACGGTATCCTGTCACCCGGCATCCGATCCCGATAATACTGTAACGGTGAACAATACGCGGATCGAGAACGATGGTTACGGCTGGCTCGCGTTGAATCCCGATCCCAAATACTATGTCGATCTCCCCTATGGAAACGTTCTTCCCACGGGCGGAAACATCAACGCCGAGATCATCTCTACCTTCGAGCGCGGAACGGACAGCAACGGCACGCCTACGAATTATCACACCCACGGCTATTACCGTAGCAATGAAATTTATGACAGCCTCCTTTACGAATTATGCAGCGATCCCGATCATCCCTACCAGGCATTCCGGCCCATTCTTCCGGCTGGTGCTCCCCCGATAGACACGCTGCTTTCCGGTCCCGATACCCTCATCGGCCACACGAACGACCGGGCCAACGATAATTATGCCATGAATGGTTCTTACAACAAAGTTTGGGTGTCTGTCCGCGCCACAGACGGAGGTACAACCAGCTTATACCTGCAGGAGCTCAAGCTTGCCGGCGCCGGGACCAAAAAATATGCTTACACCATCAACACGAAAGACCCTCTTGGTGTCAAGCTGGTGCAGGAAGATTACACAGGTGCACCTGAGACAGGCCTTTACTACAGCGATCCGGAGATCGACGGAACCGTTTATCAGAGCGGCGGCAACGATCCTTCTACTCCGCTGCTGTCGATGCAGGATGTTTATAACCTGGGCTTCGTGCATGTTCAGGCATATGATAACCCGATTGCGGTGCGCGTCACCAATAACCTGGCGATTCTCGATCGAAATTATTTGATAACCGTCGACAACAATCCCAATGGAAGCGGCAATATCCCTATGCGGTTCTATATCCCGCAGGCGCAGTTCGATGCATTGAAAGCCGTTGATGCAGCCGTCCACACCCCGGGAGATCTGATGGTCATCGACCAGCCGACTACAGACATTTACATTCCATACGCCCTCACGCCGACGGGCAATGAAACAAACCTGCCGTTGACAGGATGGGGAACCACAGATGGCGGCTATTACATCGAATTCATCGCAAAAGGCTTCAGCAATTTCTTTATCACCAGGAACACCGCTCCGCTGCCGTTGAAGTGGCTTGACGTACAGGGTAAGCTGACCTCGCCTGCCGAAGCGGCGATCACGTGGACCGTAACGGAAGAAAAGGACGTAAAGGGGTATGTCGTGCAATACAGCCCGAATGGCGTTGATTACGTCGATGGCTCTACAACCGCATCCACGAACAGTGAGCTAACGACGACGTATAGCGCCGAAGTACCGCTGCCGGCGCCTGGCACGTATTTTTTCCGTGTCAAACAGGAGGATGTTGATGGCCGCGTCAGTTATAGCAGGATTGTCGTGCTATCTTCTACCGGCAGCAACAGACTCGTGGTGACGCCCAATCCGGCCAGCGCCTTTGCGGTGGTGAACATTCCGGCCGGAACCAACGTTAAAAAGCTGATCCTGCTGAGCAGCTCTGGACAAGCCCTTTGGCAAACCGAGGGGACCCTTTCAGGGGCTGTAACAATCCCGATGGATCGTCTGCCGGCAGGTGTGTATGGGCTGCAGGTGCTACATGGCCGATTTTATTCCGCCCTCAAGCTCTTTGTCGGGTTGACCGATGCTGCTTTAACCGCCTGGTAGCTGACGGTAGCCAGCGCAATCCCTACAGCTGCGAGGCCTGCCACCATAAATATCCACCAGTCGATGGGGGTACGATAGGCAAAATTTTGCAGCCAGCGTTTCATGGCCAGCCAGGCTATAGGAGTAGCAATAACGGCAGATAACACGACCATTTTGATGATATCCTTTGACAGCATGGCGACGATATTAATTATGCTGGCGCCAATTACCTTTCGTACGCCAATTTCCTTTCTACGCTGCTCCGCTGTGAACATGGCAAGACCCAGCAGGCCGAGACAGGAAATAAAAATGGCCAGCAGGGCGAAGCTGTCGGATAACTTGCTGACAGTGCGTTCGCTGTTATACAACTTCTGGTATTCCTCGTCTGCAAAAGCATATCGGAATGGAAACGCGGGATCAAGCTGTTTGCAAACCTGCTCGATGCCGGCAATGGCTTGTTTCGTTTTACCCGCCCCGATCCGGATAACGGCAAACGAGCCGTCCCAGCTGATCCGTTCACCCATGAATTCCAGGACCAGTGGCTGGATAGGATCGTGCAATGACCGGAAATGAAAATCCTTTACTACGCCAATGATCTTGCCCCTGTGACCAAAATAGATCAGCGGCTTTCCAATGGGGTTTTTATAACCGGTCATTTTCCAGGCGCTTTCATTGATGACGTAACCGACCGTATCCGTCGGGAATTCCCGGGAGAAATCCCGGCCAAGCATGACCGTCAGATGCATGGTCTTCAGATAATCATATCCAACGCCATTATGCAACGCGATAACTTTTGTCGCCGGGTCCTTACCTTCCCAGGAAAGGTCATAAACATGCGCGCTTATCTCCGTGGGCACCTGGTTGCTATAGGTAACCGATGTGATTCCGGGCAGACCAGCTAGTTGTCTCTTCAGGAGCGGGTATTGCCGGGCCAGGCTCCTTTCCATCGGAACATACACCAGGTTTTCCTTATCAAAGCCGATATTTTTTTCCTGCACATAATGCACCTGTTTGGTGACAATGATGGTCGCTACGATAAATACGATGGAGAGAACGAACTGGCAAATGACCAGGCTTTTTCGGAAAACCAGCGCGCCGGTACTGAACTTTAATGTTCCTTTTAATACTTTCAGCGGCATCAGCGAAGACAGGTACAAGGCAGGATAACTGCCTGCCACCAAACCCGTTGCCAATACCAACGCCATGGCAGCACCCCAAAAACGAATGGATGCTGCGGGTAGCACGATCAGTTTGCCGGTAATGGTATTGAACAAAGGCAACAGCAGCAGGGTCATGCCAAGGGCCGCTATAAAAGCCAGTATGGCCAGCAACATCGCTTCACCGATAAACTGTAGTACGAGCCATTGCCGCAAAGCCCCCACTGTTTTGCTGATGCCGACTTCCTTTGCCCTTTTGGCCGAACGCGCAGTGGCAAGGTTCATAAAGTTGATGCAGGCGATCAGCAGGATGATGACAGCTACGACACTGAAAAGCCTTACATATTCTATGCGACCGCCAGCCGGCACGCCATTTTTAAACGAGGAATACAGGTACATCTCCTGAAAAGCCTGCAGCCCCAGCTCCGTACGGAACCCGGATCCGTAGCCGCTACCCAGGTACGGCTGGATAAAGTTTTTTATCGCTGCCTCCACTTTTACTGGATCGGCATTGGGCCGCAGCTCTATGAAAGTGGAGGGGCCGCGGTTGATCCAGTTGGTAAGCCATCCTGCATTTCGCAGCAGGTATTGCCAGTTAATGGCATAGTCGAATTTTTCAGACGTATTTGCCGGCAGATCTTCAAATACCGACGATACCCTGAAATCTGCCAGATCATTATAGCGGAGGGTATTACCGATAGCTGCTGCCGGGCTGCCAAAAAAAGCTACTGCCATTTTCCGGGATAGGACGATATCCTCCGGTTGCCGTAAAGCAATCGCCGGTGTCCCTTCCAAAAAGTGATAATCGAATATTTTAAAATAATCTGAATCGGCAAAGCACCCTTTCTCGATAATATTTTTTTCCCCGGCGCTAAAGCGGATCTCCTGTGCCGGCCAGAAACCACTGGCATACCTGACATCCGGCAGCTTACGCCTCAGCTCCTGGGCGAGCAGCCCCGGCGTCCAATGTGCAGCTTCTACTTTTCCCTCCGAATATACCCGCTCATACACCCCGTACGTACGATCGTTTTTTACCAGGCCTGCATTAACGCTTCGTTCATCCTGCACCCACAGGAAGATCAGCAGACTACAGGCCATACCCAGCGCGAGGCCGAAAACATTGATGAACGAAAAAGTCTTGTTACGGGCGATATTACGCCACGCGGTCAGGAAGTAATTTCTGAACATATCCGAATGAGTTAGCTGTAAAGAGAATACCGCAGTACAATAAAATGCATCTAAACGGGTGCCATTGTTTTACTTTTTGCTTATCAATGCTTTACCAGTTGTTCCAGGACCAGGATGTCCGGTTTCGATACACTCTCCGTCCGGTTATGTAAGCCCTGTGATCTACCTTATATCCAATGGAAAATGAAAACGCCCGTTCCATACTCGGTTTGGTGACCTTATTTTATATAATTTCGAAAAGGTTAACTTTGCCACAGCATGGCATTGAAAGTTTTAATCGTTGAAGACCAGTTCCTGGAAGCTCGCAGTCTCGGTATCATATTGAGAAATGCAGGGCACCACGTAGAAGGAAATGTCAAATCTGTCGCCCAGGCGCTGGAGTTTATAGATTTCAGGCAACCTGATATCGTACTGGTAGATATATTTCTGCAAGGTTCCGGCAACGGTATCGACCTTGCTAAAGTCCTCGACTCCCGGAATATTCCCTTCATCTATCTTTCTGCCAATTCCCATTCCTCTATTCTCGAACCGGCTATTGCCACTCGGCCATATGGCTTTTTGGTCAAGCCTTTTCGTGAGCGGGAAATACTCATTGCACTGGATATTGCGATGTATCGCTATCAGAAGAACCAGGAATTCACCGGCCGGCAGCAGGCGTGGCTCGGCGCACTGTTGCATAACATTCTGCAAACGAGTGGCGCCCGACTGGAGAAATCCCTTGCCCTGATGCGGGCGCTCACCTCCTTTCTCCCTTTCGAATATGTGCGGATAGATGCAGGGTCGGACTGTAACGACGTATCCAACCTGTTCTACTTTCAGCGCGTCGGTTTCGATGAATATATTCAAAGAACAGGCGATGACATACCTGGCGCAGCTCCTGGCGGAAATGACCGGCCCTATTTCTCCAATCGGAAATCATCGCCGGCAAAGGAAGCTTCCGGCATGGCAGGTAAAAGGTCCAGCGACAGCGGACAGCTGCTGAGCTTTCTTCGCATACCACTGGCGCCGCCTGCCAAAGAGGAAATGTCCATTACTTTCTACAGTAAGGAGGCCCAGCCATACACATCTGAACACCTGCAGCTGCTGATATCAGTAAAGCACTTGCTGCACGCTGTGCTGGAAGAACTCCGGAACTCGCTTCCAGATGCTTCCATTGCCATCGATACCCCGGCCGGAAAATCGCCCAACCAGCTGCTGAAACCCAAAATAGAAGGCATAATTGGCAAGAGCACGGGCCTGCTGGAAGCGCTTGATAAAGTAACCCAGGTCGCACCATTCGACAATACTGTATTGATCCTGGGAGAAACAGGCGTTGGAAAGGAAGGACTTGTCAAGGCGATACACCAGTTATCAACACGCAAAACGAAGCCTCTGGTAAAGATAAATTGCGCAGCCATCCCGGTTAACTTAGTAGAGTCGGAGCTCTTCGGTCATGAAAAGGGGGCGTTCACAGGAGCACTCGACCGCAGGATAGGCAAATTCGAACAGGCGAACGGTGGTACGCTGTTCCTGGACGAAATCGGAGAGCTGCCGCTTGAAGTGCAAAGCAAACTACTTCGTGCTATTCAGGAAAAAGAAATAGAACGTATCGGCGGCCGGGCGACCATTCGAACGGATGTCAGGATCATCGCCGCCACCAATCGCGACCTGCGCCAGGAGATCGGCGAAGGGAGATTTCGACTAGATCTGTATTACCGGATCAATGTCTTTCCTATCGTATTGCCGCCGTTGCGCCAGCGGAAAGAAGACATTGCCGACCTCGCCGGATATTTCCTGAAGATGTATGGTATGCAGATGAACCGGGCAGATATTGCCATTGCACCGCAGGCGATGCGTCAACTGCAGGAGTACAGATGGCCAGGCAACATCCGCGAACTGCAACACCTCATCGAGCGGCATGTGCTCGGATGCCGCAACGGCCTCATCGAACACTTCGAAATGCCTGAACCGATACCGGCCCGCCATCTCATGCCAAACATGCCGGACAATGCAGAGCAGGAGATACGCACTTATGCGGATATGGACCGGCATCATATTCTTTTGGCGCTAAAAAAATGCAATGGCAAAATATCGGGACGGGGCGGTGCGGCCGAACTACTGCAGTTGCCTCCCACTACCCTCAGCTCCAAAATGAAACGCCTTGGGATTAAATGGCCGCCCGAATAAAAGGGAGCGTTTTACCTTCTATTCATCTCCAAAATCACTGCCTATGTCGGTTAGCTTCGCTTCATTGTCGCTGTTATCCTTGTTGTTGTATTGCATCGTTGCCGACGGACAACTGCCTCCCCGCCATACCGATGGCAAGACCCTGCTAAAGCTTAGGGCAGCGGATATCCAGGTCAACACAGAAGCGCAACTGTCGTTGGATAGCACGCAGATACTGGCAGCCCGCTATTTTTCCATCAGCCCCGTCTCCGTCATCACAGAAGGCATGAACGACGCCTTTTGCGCCAGCCACAGCAAGTGGATGGACCACGGTTATGTGGATAGCGCTACAGCCCTTCTTCCGCTAATGGGAGCAGCGGACCGAACGGAATTGCGGCTGCTTATCGGAGCCTGGTTTGCTTTTCAGCCCGGGAATTCAAACTATCGAAAGGCAATCTTCTATCTGGAACAGGTCCTCGTGGAAGCGAAAAGGTTAGGCCGTAGAGAGTGGGAAGCACAGGCTTATTGTCTGCTGAGCAAGTCGTACTATATGATGGGCGATACCCTCAATGGCAAAAAATGGTATGCCTCCTGCGTAGATCGCTCCGACTTCATTGGAATGACGGACATTCAGGCCAGGGTCCGCAGCTACGCAGGTATGTACTGCCCTTTTATGCCGCAGACCCACCGTTTCAGGCTGGATTGCCTCTCCCAAGCGCTGGTACGATACCGGCAATTGAAGGATACCGGTAATCAGGTGAATACTTTAATGGATATCTCTTATATGAGCTTCGCCGCCGGAGATGTTCACGCCTCCGAAGAGGCGGCCATGCAGTCCCTGCAACTGCTGCACGACTGGAAGTTTCCATATACTCAATATTGCTACGATCTGCTGGCCTATCTCAAGGACTTCAAAGGAGAATATGGAGCCTCCCTCTCTATGGCCCTTTCCGCCCTGAAAGCAACGGAATCCACCGGGGATCGCTGGTTCCTTCCCCGTGCTTATTACCGGGTATCGGGTGAGTTCGAGCTGATGCAGAACAGGGACGATGCATTCAGGATACTGGAAAAGGCCATTCAGGCCGAGATGGGACTGGATGGAGACATGGCGCTCTATTGGATATTGGACAAAATGAGCGTTTACACCAACGATATCAAATGGGGGCCCGGACTGCTGAGCACCATACGCCATACCCTTGCCCGGTATCCGCCTACCAATCCCGTGCAGCGCCAGCTGGTGTTGGCGGATATCGGACATTGCTATGAGAATATGAACGATCTTGTCCATGCCAAATACTATTACGAACAAGCCTGGAAGATGGAGCCGGAGGTCTCGAAGATAAAGGGCGGTATGAAGAGCATCCCGCTGATGTATGACATGGGCTGGATCAATTTCCGAACCGGCGACTATTCGAAAAGCAAAAAATACCTGACGAATCTCCTCTCCATGCCATTTGCAAAAGAGGTCGATCGGTTGAATCTGTTGAGTATCTACGAGGCCATGTACAAGGTGGACTCCATACAGGGTGACTATCGGTCAGCCCTTCATTACCTGTATCTCCATGACAGACAAGTTAGCAGCGTGGATGATAGAAAAGAAATGAAAGAGGTGGAGATCCTGCGGGAAAATTACAGGAGCCTGCAACGGGAAAAAGAGGTGGCTGCTTTGCAGGCCGAAAGCCGTATGGTGCAGCAAAAAGACAGGATGGCCCGGAAGTTTTATTATGCGGGCTTTGCCGTGCTTGGGTTCTTCATCGTAATGATCTATATCCGGTACTACAATAATAAAAAGAAAAACCGCCAGCTGCGTGCGCAGAAAGAAGAAATCGACCGGCAGAACATAGCCCTGCAGCAGATGAACCGGCAGCAGACGCTACTCATCGATGAGAAGGAATGGCTGCTGAGGGAAATACATCATCGGGTAAAGAACAATCTCCAGATTATCACCAGTCTGCTGCTTTCCCAGTCCGAATACCTGCGGGACCAATCTGCCGTGAATATCATGATGGAAAGCCAGCGGCGCATACAAGCCATGTCCCTGATTCATCAGAAGCTGTACAACTCGGAAAACCTGAGCAGCATCAATATGCCCGCCTACATCGGCGAACTGGTCGATTATCTCAGGGAAAGCTTCGACAGGCAGCACAAGGTGCTGTTCCGGATAAGGATCGGGAACATTTCTTTGGACGTATCGAAAGTCGTTCCACTGGGACTCATCCTGAATGAGGCGATCACCAATGCATTTAAATATGCATTTCCCTGCTCCGATGAGGACTGCATTTCCATCCTGCTGACGCGTGACCAGGGCCAGGTTCTGTTGGAAGTCCTGGACAACGGGAAAGGGCTGCGACAAGACTTCGACCATGCTGCCAGTAATTCTTTCGGGATAGTTCTGATGCGCGGAATGGCGGAAGACCTCGAGGGAACGCTTTCCATCGGCCCAGCAGATACTGGTGGCGTCCGTGTCGTCCTTCACTTTAGCGACCTTACTGCAAATACATTCAGTGACGCTATTTCGTGAATTTTCCCGATTTTGACTGTATGTCGTTGTGAAAACGAGTTTGGGTTATCATAAATGCATGGTTAGCAATAAGATACAAAGTGGCATTGCATTCGCTAAGCCATCGCACATCAAATTCGATTTTATTATGACAACCTATTTGTTACCGAAAGCGTTGAAGATCGTCTCTATTGCCAGTACGTTATTCTTTAGTTCACCCGGCCCGGGTTATCCGGGAGATCAGCCGGTCAAAACCGGGAACGGGGCGCCAGCCGGCAAAGTCAACAACATCGTGCTGGTACACGGGGCGTGGGCTGACGGCTCGGGTTGGGAAGGAGTCTACAAGATCCTGAAAGCAAAAGGATATCATGTAACGGTTGTGCCCAATCCTAATACAAGCCTGGCTGAGGATGTCCGCATCACCAGGGCTGTGCTGGCCATGCAGGACGGGCCCGTTATTCTCGTCGGTCATTCTTATGGCGGGGCCATAATAACAGAAGCAGGGGATACATCTAATGTAGCTGGATTAGTTTATGTGGCGGCCTTCGCTCCCGACGCGGGAGAGTCACTGGCCAAATTGCAGCAGGCCGCTCCGCCCGATCCCAACTCAGCCTTCCTGCCGCCCAACAATGGCTTCCTGTGGCTCGACAAGACAAAGTTCCATGCCCGGTTTTGCGCAGACCTCCCGGCTGGACAAGCCGCCTTTCTGGCCGATTCTCAGGTTCCCCTGGGTTTGGCTTCTGCCACCACCGAGCTCACTACCGCAGCCTGGAAGACGAAAAAAAGCTGGTACATCGTTGCCAAGAACGATCTGATGATACCTCCCGATGCCGAAAGAATGATGGCTAAACGTGCCGGTTCCGTCACCACGGAGATAGCCGCCAGTCACGCCGTCTACATCAGCCATGCAATCGAAGTTGCTGCAATTATCGAAAAGGCGGCCACCGGAGTTAATTGATCTGTCAAAGGGCGTTTCGAAGTGAAGCGCCCTTTATTTTTTGGGCCTGTGACAGAAAATGATTTTCTCCTGTCTGAAGCATTGCTGCTGAAGACCGTACCTTTTACTTCTATTGTCTGCTTCTTATCCAGCATAGTTATGATTTACACATTTAACCATTCCGTAAACGCACTGCATTTATAATGACCGACACCGAGCTGAGACTCATTGCCAGAGCGGCAAGCATTGGGGAAAGCAACATGCCTGTGAATGGATATAGTATCCCCGCAGCTATGGGAATGCCCAGTACATTATAACCTAATGCAAAGAACAGGTTCTGTTTGATATTGCGCATGACCTTTTGGCTTAATAGCCTTGCCTTAGCAATACCTTGCAGGTCTCCACTAACCAAAGTGATCGCCGCACTTTCGATCGCCACATCGGTTCCCGAACCCATAGCTATTCCGATGTCAGCCTGGGACAAGGCCGGCGCGTCATTGATGCCGTCGCCTGCCATGGCTACCTTTTTGCCTTGCTCCTGCAAGGATTTCACCTCTTCTAACTTGTTTTCCGGCAACATTTGCGCCTTAAATCCGTCCAGTCCGAGTTCCTTTGCCACGGCGTTAGCCGTATGCTCATTGTCTCCGGTTAGCATGATGACCTGCAAGCCTTCTTGTTGTAGCTGTCGGATGGCCGCTTTGCTGGTTGGCTTGATCTTGTCGCTTATCACTATGAAACCGATGGCTTTTTCACCATATGCCAGGAAAGATACAGTTTTGCCCGAACGTTGCTCCAGCAGAGCTTTTTCGTTCAGGCCGCCGGGTAAATCCACACTTAATTGCTCCAATAATTTCAAATTGCCTAAGGCGGCGCGTTGCCCGTTAATATTCCCTGTCACGCCTTTGCCGCTTACCGCTTCGAAATTTTCAACAGGTAAAAAAGTGATCTTCTTTTCTTTGCCATAACTCACGGTAGCTTGTGCCAGCGGGTGTTCGCTGGCCCTGTTTAGCGACACGATGTATTGCAGCACCGCTGTTTCCGTTACCCCGTCTGCAGGCACGATCTTCTCTACGGACGGTTTTCCCTCGGTGAGCGTTCCGGTCTTATCCACGATAAGCACATTTATGCCGTTCATCTTTTCCAGCGATTCCGCGTTCTTGATTAGGATACCGTTCTGTGCGCCCTTTCCAATGCCTACCATAACCGACATCGGGGTAGCCAGCCCTAACGCACAGGGGCACGCAATAATTAAAACTGCCAGGGCATTTACAAATGCATATACATAGCGAGGCTCGGGCCCCCGAACACCCCATATGATGGCTGTTACCAAAGCGAGGCCAATGACCACCGGTACAAAATAGCCCGATATTCGGTCAGCTAGCTTCTGGATGGGTGCTTTGAAGCGGCTGGCGCGGCCAACCATATCGACGATATGCGATAGCAGGGTATCAGCGCCTACTTTCTCCGCCTTCATCACAAAGGTCGTATTGCCATTGATAGTTCCAGCAATAACGGTATCACCTGATTGCTTTGTTATCGGCAAAGGTTCCCCGGTAATCATTGCTTCATCAACTGAGGCTTCGCCCTCTGTAATACTGCCGTCTACGGGGATCTTTTCCCCTGGTTTGACCCGCAACAGGCTCCCCAATTGAACCCGGTTGACGCTTACTGTCTCTTCCCGCCCATCCCTGATCAGCGTGGCCTGGTTAGGAGCGAGTTTTAATAGCTCCTTAATAGCCGTACTTGTCCTGGATTGTGCCCGGGTTTCCAGAACCTGGCCAAGGAGTACCAAAGTCAGGATTACCGTAGCAGCCTCGAAATACACATACACCGCATTATGCATTTTGAAGCGCTCGGGAAAGATAGCGGGAAACAAAAGCGCGATCACGCTGAACGCCCACGCTGTGCCGGCACCGATGCCGATCAGGGTAAACATATTGTAATGACGGGACACCAGCGATAGCCAGGCTCGCTGAAAGAACATCCAGGCCGAATAAAAGATAACTGGCAAGGATAGGATGAACTGGACCCAATCCCAGCCTTTTTTATCCATCAGGTGATACATTGGATTGCCGGAGATCATATCCGACATGGCTATCAGAAACACGGGCAGCGTAAATCCGATAGCCACTTTTAGTTTTAAAACCAGCAAATGGTAGACTCGTTCATCCTCGTCGTTATCAGCGGGCTGCACAGGTACCAGGTCCATTCCGCAGATGGGGCATGCGCCTGGATGGTCCTTGATGATCTCAGGGTGCATCGGACAAGTATACAGTCGCGTTCTCTGTACTTCGGGTTCCTTTACCAGCTGCATTCCGCATACCGGGCAGTTGCCTGGATCAGTATACATTTTATCTCCCTCACAGTGCATAGGACAATAATATCTGCCTTTACTGAAACCGGCTGCAGTAGTCGTAGGCTGGCGGAGATGTTCATGTTGCTGCGTATCAGTATGTTTATAATCATGCTCCTGAGGAACCATTCGATCACTGCCATGCCTCGTTTCAATAGTATAGCTGCCTGATGCTGATAAAGCCTCCTGCAAGGTTTCTGTAGATACATGCCTGTCCATGGCAATGGTTGCCATAGGCGGATCAAGCGTCACCGTAGCGATGACGCCACCAATGCTGTTCAGAGCTTTTTCTACCTTAATGTGGCATCCGTCGCAGGACATGCCCTTAATGTTATATTGATGTGTCATCTGATGCCTATCCATATTGCTAATTTACGACCTCTAATGAATGGAAAGTGCCATACCGAACTTTCTCCGCATGATACGATCAATTGTATGGAACGTCCTTCCGGTGCTAAAACAGCAATTTGACAAATTCTAACAGGACTTGATAGTAGGTTAGATTTTGGGGAGCGAAGGCATTTGCAAATACGTTCTTCCGTACATTGAAAAAGATAAGATTTTGATATATGAAGCCACAGCTTAGCGATGAACTACGAGTCCGACATGCGTTGGACGCTATTGGGTGATTAAAGCAAGTGGTATTAAGTCTGCGTTGTGGGATGATCGACTTGCAGATAAGAAGAAGAGGCTGTATCAAAAGGTCGATACAGCCTCTTTTTATTCGGGTCCTTGATGGAGACAATTTCCGTTTAAGCGATTCTCAGGGCCTCCATTTTTTTTAGGAGTCATCCTCTTAGTGACCCTGTTCGGATTTTTCTCTAACCAGCTAGAGATTTGAAAATTTTATTCACCTTAAAAGCCTTGTACATGTCGAATTCGCTTATTCAACCTGAATTCGCCCGGAAATTATCGCCCTTTTTCCTTTGGTTTAGGTGGTATGTGAGGTTTCAAATCGGGATGTTTTGGTTTGGTCGGTGGATCAACTCGTCTTCTTTTGTCGTCAGTCCCATCTTCTTTTTTGGGTTTGGGGCCAGGTTTGATAGCATGACTACTTTTCATTGTTGTTGGGTTTGAAGTTTTTCAGGATTGAAGATAGCCACTCATAATTCAGGCTTTTTACGGGTTTCCGTAAGTGGGCTAAGCTATATCGGCATTTCCCGATATTTCCATATCTTTATGACATGGATTGCATCGAGATCTTCAAAGCCCTTTCGAATAAAACCCGTTTGCAAATGCTGCAATGGCTGAAGGAACCTCAGGTCCATTTTGCATTGCAGGAAAGTGCCGATCTCGCTGCCGTGGGCGTTTGCGTAGGACAGATCCAGCAGAAATGCGGGCTTTCCCAATCCACCGTCTCCGAATACCTGACCATGCTTCAGAAAGCAGGCCTGTTACACGCGACACGGGTCGGGCAATGGACTTACTATAAACGAAATGAAGAGGCCTTTGCCGCTTTGAGCAAGGCATTCGGAGGAGGAGAGATCTGAACGATCGACGAAAATTTGAAATATAAGATAAATTCTAATGTATGAGTGTAGAACAGCTTTTCAAGCCCTTCCATCTTAAATCACTGCATCTTAATAACCGATGGGTGATGGCTCCCATGACCCGGTCCTTTTCGCCAAACGGCGTTCCTACGAAAGATGTAGCCAGCTATTATGCCCGGAGAGCTGCCGCCTCGGTTGGCCTGATCCTGAGCGAGGGCACGGTGATCGATCGGCCGTCATCTTCCGCCGACCCTAACATACCACATTTCTACGGAGAGCAGGCTCTTGCCGGCTGGCAGGAAGTCATCAACCGTGTTCACGCCGCTGGCGGACAAATGGGGCCGCAACTATGGCATATGGGTGTACATGAGGCGCACCAATCCGGTTGGCTGCCGCCGGCCCCCTTCGAAGGACCTTCTGGTCTTCGCAAGGCCGATACGATCCTTGGTAAGCCCATGACCGATAAGGATATCGCCGATACCATTTCCGCTTTTGGCCAGGCCGCGGCAGACGCCAAACGACTGGGTTTCGATTGCATAGAACTACATGGGGCACACACCTATCTGATCGATCAGTTCTTTTGGGCGGAAACGAATCTGCG
>JAATGQ010000124.1 GCA_015654595.1 Chitinophagales bacterium
CGGCGGCGGTAACGACCAGGGCAGCTACTATTTCTCTTTGAATTATTTCAACCAACAGGGTACGCTGATCAACACCTACCTGAAGCGTTATACGATCCGTGCGAATACTACGTACAAGATCGGCAACCGCATCAGGGTAGGTGAGAATATGGCTTATTCTTCTACGGATAACCCCCAGGCCAATGGCGGTATCCTGGTGGAAGGAAGCGCGATCGGTTTCTCTTTCCGCGAACCGCCGATCATCCCGGTATATGACATCCACGGGAATTTTGCAGGATCGGCTCCCAAGGGGCTTTCCAACGGCAGAAATCCCGTCAGCATTCAGCAGACGACGTCCAACGACCGCGGCAATGCGGGACGGCTTTTCGGGAATGTGTTTGCGGAAGTCGATATCGTGAAAGGGCTTACGTTCAGGACCAGTTTTGGCGGCGAGAACTATACCGGATGGAATCACTACTTCCATATCCCCGATCCATACGATGCGGAGCCCCAGTATACAACGCCTACGTTTACAGAACAGTCCTACTATGGATATGACTGGACCTGGACAAATACAGCGTCTTACAACTGGACAAAGGGTGATCATGCTCTGAAGGTCGTAGCGGGTGAGGAAGCGTATAAGTTTACCAACCATAACCTGGGCGGTACGACACAGGCTTATTTCTCTTCCGATCCTAATTATGTGAACCTGTCAACCGGTTCCGGTACGACGACGAATTACAGCAATGAGAATTCCCAGCAGAACTATAACCCAGGCAGTGCGGGTTATGTAGCCCCGATGGGTGCTGGTGAAAGCCTGGTTTCATATTTTGCAAGAGCGGATTATGCTTTTAAGGATAAATACCTGATTGGCGGTACGTTCCGCCGGGATGGTTCTTCCAAGTTCATCACCAACCGCTGGGGTAACTTCTATTCGGCGAGCATTGGCTGGCGTATTTCCCAGGAAGATTTCATGAAGGATGTTACCTGGATCAACGATCTGAAGATCCGTGCGTCTTATGGGATCATGGGTAACCAGTTCAATGCGTTGAGCACGAACTCTTATACGCTGTTCGGTTCCAATAAGCAGACGACTTTCTATGATACCTCGGGCAGCGGTTCGACTCCGATCTATGGTCTTGCTATCTCCCAGTATGGCAATCCTAACGCCAAGTGGGAACAGGATGGAAGCGCAAACGTTGGTTTTGATCTGACCATCCTCCATGGAAATCTGACGATCAGCGCCGATTGGTATAATAAGAGCATCAAGGATCTGTTGTACCAGATCACGCTGCCTGGTACAGAAGGCGCCGCAACGGTTCCTGCTTACAACGTAAGCCGGATGAAGGATCATGGCATCGATGTGATGGTCAATTATAAAACCGATATTACTCGCGACCTCAAGCTGGACGTAACGGGTACGTTTACGACGATCCACAACGAGATCACCAAGGTGGCGGCGAACGGCGCCAATTACTTCGACCTGGATGCGCGTCGTTTCAACGGAAGCTATATCGTTCGTAATGCGGTAGGTCATCCTGTGAGCGCATTCTATGGGTATAAGATCATCGGTTTCTGGAACAGCCAGGCTGAGATCGATGCGGCTGATGCTGCGGCCAAGGCTGCTTCGAAGGGAACGGTGACCACTTATCAGACGGATGAAGGCGTGGGTCGTTTCCGTTATGCTGATGGAAACAAGCAGGGCTGGATCGACAACAACAGTAAAGAGTTCCTGGGTAATCCCAGTCCCAAGTTTACGTATGGCGCCAATATCGGTCTGGACTACAAGAATTTCGACTTCAGCATTTTCCTTTATGGCGTTTACGGAAACGATATCTGGAACAACGTGAAGTGGTGGACTGACTTCTACGGCGGCGCTTTCGTAGGTGCTGCTGCGAGCAAGACGGCTTTGTATCATTCCTGGACATTCCAGAATCTTGGAAAGGGCGCCAAGGCTCCGATCCAGGATGCAACGAATGGTAGTAATGAAAGTACCAATACGCTCCCCAATTCTTATTTCGTAGAGAAGGGTTCTTATTTAAGGGCTAAGAATATAACCCTGGGTTATACCTTCAACAATGTACACGCCAGCAAGGCTACGTTCAACCGCATCAGAATCTATTTGCAGGCGGCTAACCTGTTCACGATCACCAAGTATTCCGGTGTTGATCCTGAGATCTCGGTCAACTCCACCAATGGACAGAACGGTGCAACGGACTTTGGCGTAGACGAAGGTTCTTATGCTAATCCCCGTCAGTATTTGTTTGGTTTGCAGGTCGGATTTTAATAACCTACTCTAACGATTAAAAAGATTATAATGAAAATCAAAAAGTATATTTTAGGTCTATCCGGCACCGGTCTTGCGGCTGCTATGTTGATAGCTTCCTGTGGAAAGAGTTTTTTGACCAAACCGGCGCTTGGCGCATTGACTCCAAATGAAGCGGCTACGGCAGACGGCTGTGAGGCTTTGCTGATCGGCGCTTATGCTGTATTGGACGGGCAGGGTGCAAATAATAACGCGATCGGCGGTGGTAATCCCTGGGAGGCTTCGCCTTCCAACTGGATCTATGGCAGTATTGCGGGCGGTGATTCGCATAAGGGTAGTACTATCGGGGATCAGCCCCCGATCGTACCGATTGCGAATGCGCGTGAGGATGGATCCAACGGGTTTTTCAATGACAAGTGGAAGGCCTTGTATGAGGGCGTCAGCCGTTGTAATGCCGTATTGGCTACCTTGGCCGTTACTACGGACGCGACTGCTGCGCAAAGAACGGAGATCTCTGCCGAGACAAAGTTCTTGCGGGCGCACTATTATTTCGAACTGAGGAAGTTTTGGGGTAATGTGCCCTGGATCGATGAGACGACTACTAATTTCCAGCAGCCTAACAGCGCTGATATCGCTCCCAAGATCGAGGCAGATCTGACGGTGGCGATGGATAGTCTGCCAGCCGTTCAGTTGAGCGTAGGCAGGGCAAACAAGTGGGCAGCTGCCTGTTATCTTGGTAAGCTTTATGTCTACGAGGGCCAGTGGGCTAAGGCCAAGGCGATCTTTGACGAGGTTATTCCTTCTTCTTATGGCGGAACGGGTGCAGGTGGGGTGACTTCGAACAATCTGCCTTATGGGCTGACCGATAATTTTGAGGACAACTTTAATGCGGCTACGAAGAATAACAAAGAGTCTGTATTTGCTATCCAGATGGATGCCAATGATGGGACCAATTCTATTGCGAATGCGAATGGCGGGGATATGTTGAACTTCCCTTATAACAGTCCTTTCCGTTGCTGCGGGTTCTATCAGCCCTCTATCGATCTGGCGAATTCTTACCGTACGGATGCTACCGGGCTGCCTTATATAACGGATTATAACAATCATGCTGTTGCAAACGATATGGGGCTTACGTCTTCTCAGGCCTTTACGCCTGATGCGGGCAATCTCGATCCTCGTATCGACTGGACGATTGGCAGAAGGGGTATTCCTTTTCATGACTGGGGTCTGCATCCTGGTAACAACTGGATCCGTGATCAGGGATCGGCCGGACCTTATTCCAACAAGAAGAATATCTACTGGCAGGCGACGGCTGGTACTTATTCCGACCAGAGCACCTGGGCGCCGGGAAGTGCGATAAATTACCTGATCATCCGCTTTGCCGACGTGCTGCTGCTTGCGGCAGAGGCGGAGGCTAACCTGGGGAATTATGCGCAGGCCGAAACTTATGTCAATTTCGTGAGGGCGAGAGCGGCTCATCCTTCGGGCTTCTTGTATCAGTATATTGACAACACGCAGCCGATGGCTGGTTTTTCTACAACACCTGCGGCTAATTATGTGATCAGTCCGTATCCGGCGGGTTATTTCACGGCTGCTACGGCTTTGCCTGCTATTTATTTCGAGAGAAAGCTGGAGCTGGCTTGTGAAGGGCATCGTTTCTTTGACCTGGCTCGTTGGGGCATTGCTGCGACGACGTTGAATGCCTTCTATCAGTATGAGGGGCATATCACCGGCGACTTGTCTACGGGCAGCTTCACGGCAGGTAAGAATGAGCTGTATCCGATCCCACAGGCGCAGATCGATCTGTCGAATGGGACGTTAAAGCAGAATAAAGGATATTAATTCCAATAAATTATATTTGAAAAGAGAGGCGGCAGTATTGCCGCCTCTTGTTATTTTTAGGCTTATGAAAATACGATTGCTTATCCCTGTTACTGCGTTATTGATGGCTGGCTGTCATTCCGGTTATAAGAAAAATTCGAGTCATGAGAATGTCGATGAGGCGTCTATTGCGAAGGGGGATAGCCTGGCAACGAAGTATTGCGGTCTTTGTCATCAGCGGCCGAATCCCGATCAGTTGAATGCGGCGAGTTGGGAGTTGGGGGTGTTGCCGCATATGGGGCCGAGGCTTGGGATATTTACCTTTAAGGATCAGCGTTATCCGAGTAATATGGCGGATCCGAATGTGGGGCGGGAGTTTTATCCGGCGAAGCCGATGTTGTCTGCGCAGGATTGGAAGGCGATTGTGGATTATTATACGGCGACGTCGCCGGATTCGCTGCCAGCTCAGCGCCGGGAAGAAGCTTTACAGCCGGATAAAGGGGGATGGGTGGTGGAGAAGGCGGGGGAGGCCTGGGGATCTGGCGGTTCAGGCAGGGGGGCTGGGGCCGCGGGGGCGGGCGTTGGAGTGCGTGGCGGGGCTGGCGCGAGCGGCGGAGTGAAGGACGGGGCCGGTGGTGAGAGTGGGGCGGGGACTGGCGGCGCCAATAGAGTAAGCGCGAGCGGGGGTGCGAGCGGGCCTTATGCGGCGATGGGGCCGGCGACTTGTTGGGTGCATTGGGAGCCTGGATTGAGGGAAGTGATGACGGCTGATATTGTTTCGCATACGCTTGATCTGTGGGATGGGGGTGTCAAGGTGAAGAGTTTGTTGACTGGAGGGAGTATTGTGGATCTGGCGAAGGATAGTGCCGCGAATACCTATTATGTATGTAATATGGGGCCGTTCGGGCCGAACAATGCCCTGGCGGGACATATTGATTCCTTGTCGATGCCTCCGGCTGTTGCTGTTCCGGGGCATGGGCATCCGATGCCTTATGTAGTGGATAGTTTGTTGCGGCCGGTGAGTATGGCTGTAGCGGATTTGAACGGGGATGGTTTGGAGGACCTGGTTGTCTGCGAGTTTGGGTTTATCAAGGGGGAACTGGCCTGGATGGAGAACAAAGGCGGCGGGCGATATGAGCGGCATGTTTTGAAGTCGGTCAGCGGGGCCATCAAGGTGCAGGTAAAGGATTGTAATGCGGATGGGTTACCGGATCTGTGGGTATTGTTTGCGCAGGGGGATGAGAGTTTGTTGTTGTATGTGAACAAAGGGCATGGCGTATTTGAGGAGCAGCGGTTATTGTCTTTTCCGCCGTCGTATGGGTCGACGTATTTTGAGCTGGATGATTTTAATAAGGATGGGCATCCCGATATTTTGTATACCTGTGGTGATAATGCCGATTTTTCGACTGTATTGAAGCCTTATCATGGTATTTATATCTACCTCAATGATGGCCGGAATCATTTTACGCAAAGTTATTTTTTCCCGCAGAACGGGTGTTATCGGGCGATGGCGAGGGATTTTGATGGGGATGGGGATCTTGATATTGCTTCGATCGCCTTTTTTGCCGACTATGCGAAGCAGCCGGAGGAGGGATTTGTCTACCTGGAGAATAAGGGTGGGCTGCACTTTACCGCGCATAGTGTTCCGGGAACCGAGTGCGGGAGGTGGATCACGATGGATGCAGCGGATGTGGATGGGGATGGGAAGGAAGATATCCTGCTGGGAAACTGTGCGGCAGGGCCTGCTTTTTTGCATTCCAGGGTTGACTGGAAGCAGGGGCCGCCCTTTTTGCTGTTAAGGAACAAGTTGATTAATGGGCATTAGGGTTTCTGGGTATGAAAAAAAATAAATCTTTGAAAGTTACGGAAAATCAGGTCGAAACGAGAATATCTTGTTATTTTTAAGGATAGATCGTACATCGTCTACTACTATGACATTAACCAATACCCTTTTCATGCGTTGGCGAAAACCTTTATTTCTGCCTAATAGTTTTTCCTTTTCCCATCATTCCCGAATTACATATACTTATATTTATACCAACTGTGTCTATTGAAGGCATTCATAGCGAAACTGCGTTGCTGCTGGAGATAGCCCAGGGCGATAGAGAATCTTTCGGGGTTCTGTATACAGAATATTTCCCCTATGTGAAGCAATACGTATCGCTGTTCGCGCCGGGTCAGGCGCTTCTGGATGAGTTGACGCAGGATGTATTTGTGCGTATTTGGGAGAAGCGGGATAAGTTGAGGGAGGTGGAGTCCTTTAAGAAGTATCTTTTCATGGTTTGTCGGAACGTCGTTTTCAATTTTATGCGGGCGATGAAGGTTCAGCGTCAGATGCGGGAGTTGGATGAGTCGACGGATCGTGGTTCCGATGATATGGAGAATGAGTTGTTGTTTCGGCAGTATTACCAGATAGCGATGGATGCGATCGAGTTATTGCCGGCGGGGAGGAAGAGGATTTTGAAGATGAGTATCGATGACGGGCTTACGCTGGATGAGATAGCGGAGCAGCTGGATATCAGCAGGGCGGGTGTCAAGAAACAATTATATACGGCTACGGCTTTTGTAAGACAATATTTACAGGATCATGGTGAGATGACTGTTCTTTTGTTTGTTTTTCTTTCTCTTTTTGAATTGTAAGTCCCTGGGAATGAGCAGGGTAATATTCTTTTCCAAAATTTTTAAAATATTTTTCCGGGTCGAGGTATCCTTTTGCTTTCAACGCGTGTCTTTATAGTAACACCTTATTTTTATGAGTTTAGAAGATGCCAAGCAATTTGTCGCCCGTTTCGTCACCGGAGATTTCTCTCCAGAAGAAAAAAGGGACTTTCTGCGGTGGCTGATCGAGGCGAAAGAAAATGAGATGGAAGTTGTTGCTGACTTGTATGAATTTAAAGAGCCGGAGTGGGTATTTGTTGCTCAACGGCCTTCAGAAAGTTGGATAGCTTCATTAGAGAGTAAGTTGGACAAGGCTTCCCGCAAAGAAGCGGAAGCTTTGGTCATTCCTCTTGACACACGTAGACGGGTACGTCGTCGTGTCTGGGTTGCGGCGGCTTCGGTTGCTGTGCTTCTTTCGGCAGGGACTTATTTCTTTGTGCAGGAGAAGGGCAGGCAGGAAGTCGGGGGCGCAGCGGGACAGGTTGCGGTTTCGAACACGTATTATAATGGCCGGGGAAGTATTATAAAGCCGTTGTCTTTACCTGATGGCACCAAAGTTTGGTTGAATTCAGCCAGTTCGTTGAAGTATGGTATGGGAAAGGAGCGTATCGTCGAGTTATCCGGGGAGGCTTTTTTCCAGGTAGCGCCTGATTCCGAGCATCCTTTTCGGGTAAAGATCAAAGATGCGGAGGTTGAGGTGTTGGGCACTGACTTCAATGTAATGGCCTATGAGGATGACCAATATAGTAAGACGACCCTGATAAGGGGATCGGTCAGGATGGAAAGTGGCTCTCAGCAGGTTTTGTTGAAGCCAGGTGAGCAGGCGGAGGTCTCTTATCTTGCGGATGGCGGTGTTGCCGCGATCAAGGTGAAGGATGGAGTGAGTGTGAAGACGGTAAGTTCGTGGAAGGATGGGATCATTCCTTTTCAGGATGAAACGGTCCGGTCGATCTTGCGAAAGGTGTCCCGGTATTATAATGTTGACATAGAAGTCAAGCCTGATGTACCGGATACGCGGTTGTCGGGGTCCTTATCCGGATCTAACGGGCTGGATAAGATCTTAAAACAGTTAGAAGGTTATTTGAACATACATTGCGTCACAAACGGAAAAACAGTTACGGTATCGATCTGATATATAATTGTCCATAACCATTGAACCGAGTCCTCCAGTTACAGCCACGGTCATGGGTGAATAAGAAAATAAGTAATTATTTTATATTTACTCCTGATTTGTAGGCTGTAACTTTATTTATCAAACCCGGTTTTAATGGGCCTCTCGAAACTGACTGTCTATACAATACTGCTATCTTGCTTGCTCTATAGCGTGCCGGCCTTCAGCCAGCAGGCTCTTCTTATTTCTATCAAGGAAAAGGATGTAACGCTTTCGCAGGTCTTGTCCGATCTTCGGGACAAGTATAATATCGACTATATGGGGACGTCCGAGTGGACGCAGAGTAAAATACGGATCAATATATCCGTGACCGATATGCCTTTGGATAAGGTAATGGATCATATCTTTTTCAATCTGCCTTTTAACGCTGTTGTGCGGCCGGGAGATAATATGGTGTATATCTATGTCCGGCCTGTCAAGGACATGGTGGTGCATGGCCTTGTTATGAATGAAAAGAGTGAGCCGTTAGAGGGTGTTTCGATCACGGTGGAAGGGGACAGCAAGCTGGCTGCGGTTACTTCGAACCAGGGGCTTTTCGCGCTGCCTGTCCATTATGGGGACATCCGGCTGGTGGTTAGTTATGTCAATTACGAGACGAGGAGGGTGCTTGTGGCGGATAGTGTTCTGAGGATCGTGCTGAAGCAGAATGTCAGGGCGATGGAGGATGTGGTTGTATTGAATAACGGGTATCAGCAAGTGCGTTCGAAGGCAACGACCGGGTCTTATGACCAGGTGGACAAGAATCTTATCAGCCGGCGGGTTTCGCCCAGTTTGCTGGATAGGATCGATGGGGTGGCGAGCGGCGTTTTATTTAATAAGAATACGGTGGCGACGGCCAATCCCTCGGCGATCACTATCCGCGGTCGGAGTACGATCTTTGCCAATCCGAATCCGCTGATCGTTATCGATAATTTTCCTTATGCCGGAGATCTGAATAACATCAACCCGGATGATGTTGAGAATATTACTATCCTGAAGGATGCGGCGGCTGCGTCGATCTGGGGCGCCTTTTCGGGGAATGGGGTGATTGTGATCACGACGAAGAAGGGGAGGCTGAATTCCGAGCCAAGGGTAAGTTTTAATACGAGTCAGACGGTGGCGGCGAAGCCTGATCTTTATTATCAGAAGATCATGTCTTCGAAGGATTATATCGAGGTGGAAAATACGCTTTTTCAGGCGGGATATTATGATGTGCTGTTGAATAGTCCGCAATATACTGTTGTGTCGCCAGTGGTTGATCTACTGAACCAGGTCCGCACTGGGACGATCTCGAAGACGAATGCGATGGCCCAGATCGATGCGTACAGGCAAATCGATGGACGTCAGCAAATGGAGAAATATTTTTACCAGCACGCATTGAATAGTCAGTATTCCTTGAATGTCAGCGGGGGCGGGACCCGGAATCAGTATTATTTTTCGGGCGGGTATGACAGGGATTTGAGCACCCTGGTTCGGAATGAGTATAATAGAATAACGCTGAATGCCAACAATATTTATCAGCTTTTCCCGGACAAGCTGGAGTTTACGACGGGGTTTGCGTTTACCTCAAGCAATACTTATAATAACAACAGTGGTATAAACGGAGCTTTTTACCCATATGCCCAGGTGGCGGATGCGAAAGGAAATGCATTGCCGGTTGCTTATAAATACCGCCAGGGTTATGTAGATACGGCTGGTAATGGCAATCTGCTGGATTGGCACTATTATCCGCTGGAGGAACTCCGGAATTCGAATAACAAAGCGAAATTGACGGATTACCGGGTTAATATAGGGTTGAAGTATATAGTCTTTAAAGGGCTTTCTATCAACGGCTATTACCAGTTGGGGCATGGGGTGACGGATAACCCGATCTATTATAGTACCAAGACCTGGACTGCGCGGGATCTGATCAATACATTCGCCGCCGATTCAAATGGAACTTATCATTTCCCAATACCCCAGGGTGGTATGCTCCAGAACTTAGGGTCGGGCTATACGGCCAATAATGGCCGGGTGCAGATTAATTTCACCGATTCACTTTTTAAACAGGGCAGGTTAAATGTGATTGGAGGCGCCGAGGTCAGGGATATTGAAGGTTCCAGTCATACCAACTGGTATTACGGGTATGACCCCAATACCGAAACCTTTGTGCCTGTAAATTACAATCAGCAATACACAAACTATATTACTGGTCAATCCCAGGCGATCACTTACAAGGATGTGCGGGAATCCAGCTCTGAACGTTACATCTCTTATTATATCAACGCGGATTATACCTATCGGGATCGCTATATTCTTTCGGCCAGTGGAAGGAGGGATGAATCGAATCTGTTTGGAGTGAAGGCTAACCAGAAGGGTGTGCCTTTGTGGTCGGTTGGCGGTGGTTGGATCTTGTCAAAGGAAGACTTTTATCAATGGAAGAACTGGATGCCCTATTTGAAGTTGAGGGTGACGGATGGGTATAATGGAAATGTGGACCGCTCGCTTTCAGCCTTTACCACAGCAAATATAAATCCAGGGTTGAATGGCTATAGCACGGTTAATGCGTATATCAGTAACCCTGCCAACCCCAATTTACGTTGGGAGCGGATAAATACGTTTGATGCAGGTGTTGATTTCGAAGTGAAGAACGGTCAGTTTACGGGCAGTGTCGATTATTATATAAAATCCGGTCAGGATCTGATTGGAAAGTCTCCTATCGATCCAACCGTCGGTATCGATTCCTTTACGAGTAATGCGGCCAATATGGTCGTGCATGGGATAGACTTTACTTTGCATAATCACCAAAATTTCGGTCCGGTTCAATGGAATAGCGTCTTCCTTTTTAGCATAGCCAGGGACAGGGTGACGGTATATAAACGAAAGCTTGGTTCTATTTCGAATTATTTGGATCCTACTACGATAAATCCCCTGGTAGGTCATCCCTTATATTCAGTTTATGCATTGAAGTGGCGAGGATTAAATCCGCTCTACGGTGATCCGCAAGGAGTGTTGAATGGGCAGACCAGTATGGATTGGGGTAATATCCTGGGCTCGACGGATTTTGCCGATCTGATCTATAAGGGGCCGGTCAACCCGCCTTATTTTGGGAGCTGGCGGAATGATTTTGGCTGGCATCGGCTCGGATTTTCTTTTAATATCGTCTATAAATTTGGGTATGTATTCCGCCGTCCTTCTATTTTTTATTCGCAGTTGTTCGAGCATGAGTCTTTGGGACATCCGGATTATGAAAAGCGGTGGCAGCAGCCTGGGGATGAACACAGAACCAATGTACCGTCGATGCTCACCTATGATAACACTTTCCGGGATCAATTTTATCAGAATTCCGAAGTGCTGATTGAAAAGGGCGATCATATCCGGTGGCAGGATATCCAGCTTACGTATGATTGGGGTCGAAACAGGTTCGGTACTCTTCCTGTCCAGAACATCCGGTTTTATATCTATATGAATAATATCGGTATCATCTGGAAAGCTAATCATGCTGGTATTGACCCGGATTATCAATCAGGTATTCCTAATCCCCGCACATTTGCGGGAGGGGTAAAAGTCGATTTTTAACTATATGCCATGAATAAGCCAATGGGTTTTAGAAGTAGATTGATATTGGGGCTGCTGATAGTCTGCGGCTTGTTTTCCTGTCATAAAGGCTTCCTGGATGCAAAGCCGGATTCTACTATTCTTGAGCCCACTACTTTTTCTGATTTCCAGGCATTACTGGATAATACGCTCGTAATCGGTTTTGTGCCGACCTTGGGTGAGGCTTCGGCGGATGATTACTATTTTCCCGGCAGCTATTGGAACCTGCTTGATAAGCGGGAGTACAATGCCTATATCTGGGCGTATGATATTTTTGATGGGCAGGGTGAGCAACAGGATTGGAATCTACCTTATGCGCAGGCATATTATGCGAATGTCGTATTGGACGGCCTGGCTAAAATCGCAGTCACTGCGGATAATGCGGCCCAATGGAATGCAATGAATGGGGCGGCTTTATTTACCCGGGCATTTGCCTTTTATAACCTGGCTCAGATATTTGCTCCGATATATGACAGTGGAACTGCGGCGGCGGACATGGGCATCCCGATCCGTTTGCATTCCGATATCTCGACTCCTACGGTCAGGGCTAGTGTGCAGACCAGTTATGATCAAATCTTCAGTGATCTGAAGACCGCAGCGGCGTCCTTGTCTAATATTATACCAACGGCTAATCTTAATCGACCTTGCAGGCCTACCGCATTAGCTCTTTTAGCCCGGGCTTATTTAAGTGTGCGTAATTACAGGATGGCGGGGCTTTATGCCGATAGCGCACTTCAGATCTACCATGCTTTGAATAATTATAACAAGCTGGACACAAATGCGCTCGTTCCTAACAAGAAACTGAATAATCCGGAGGTGCTTTACCAGGCCAGCTTTATTTCTCCTGGCGCATCGAGTGGTTATCCGAGCGTGCTTAATGGAGTAAATATCAATACTCGTGTAGACACTACTCTGTTAGCATCTTATAATCCGAATGATCTTAGAAAGAAGATCTTTTATGTACTTAAGCCCAATGACTCGTCTTATTTTAAGGGGAGCTATTCTGGTAGTATTTATCCTTTTGGCGGGTTTGCTACAGATGAGCTGTTCCTGATCCGTGCAGAGTGTTTTGCCCGTGCCGGCCAGGCGACGGCCGCGATGAATGATGTGGATACCTTGCTTTCGTATCGGTACAGAACGGGGACGTTTGTGCCTTATACGGTTGCATCGCCGAAAGAGGCGCTGGATTCCGTATTGGCAGAGCGTCGGAGAGAACTGGTGTTTCGCGGGTTGAGATGGACGGATTTGCGAAGATTGAATAAGGAAGGATCAAATATAACTTTGACAAGAAATGTCTCGACGATCCCATCGGATCCGATGCTTTATACGCTGACTCCGAATAGTCCGAATTATGTCCTGCCAATACCTCCTGATGTATTGAAATTGACGGGAATCACGAATAATCAGCGACAGTAATAATCCGGGAACAGGTCAAAGTAGTTTGCACGATAAAGTAGGGAAATAAAACAGCGTCAATGATTATTGACGCTGTTACATATAAGGAATGACTGCTTATTTGGTCGACTGCTGTGTTGAGGGTTCTTGTTTTGCAGGTTCTTGCTTTTTAGGCTCTGCTTTTTTTGCCGGAGCTGCTGCTATTGCAGTGTAGATATATGTTGTGATGCAGGGAGTGTAATGTACCATGTCGATAGTTGTGTAGGTACATACATTACCGGGATAAACACAGTTGTAGTCTACCCCTAAAGTACCTGCAGCTACGTAGCCGGTACCGTTATAGTAGTACTGATCAAGGGTTTGGCATTGAAAACATTTTGGTTTTGCTGTGAAAGCAGCGGTTGCGGATGCTGTGACGATCGTCAACGCCATGATACTCCATTTTACTTTCTGTTTCATACTAGACTGTTTTTAGTGATGATTATGGGTTTGAAACTTTTCTTTCGCTGAAGGATAATGCCTGTTACCGACAGACCCAGGTACACAATGTTCAGGACAAGGTGCTGGGGCCATGTCAGGTTTCTAATCACACCGCCACAGGAGCAAGGGATAAATGCAAAACCGCGCATAAGGATGATCGTGGCATAGACCGTAAAGGCGAGCATCATTACTGCGGAGACCCAAAAGCCTGTCAGCCTGGTTCGTTCGAACAATACGAGCAGGCATATCAATATCTCTATTGCTGGTATGAATCGTACCAGAAAGGGCGTCCACGAATTTGGAAGAGGTTGATTATTAATCTCCTTAATAAACCGCGAAAAATCCATGAATTTGCTCAGGCTGGCATAAAGGAATAGCAGTATCAGTAAAGCAGAGATACACTCAAGGAGTACCTGTCTTTTAAACATATTGATTAGAGTTTAGTCGAAATGTATGGGCAAAGCCGAGGCTGTGTGGGTAATCATGAGCGGATAGGAAAAGCATCTGAATTGGGTACGATGATAGTTAGAGGAAAAAGGGAGGATAGGTATTAATGCTACTAAATTTCGGTAAAAGTGATAACATTACCAAGATCAATAACAAATATTTTTTCAGTAGTAGAGAACTTTTAGAAATTTGCCTTAACGCCATGATGTTTTTGTTTATTGCAATTGAAAAGAATTACAAAACTTTCACTGGCAAAAACCGTTAGCTATTTTAGCTACTGATAACTGATAATATCCTAAACGAAAATGTATGCGATTTAATCTTTTGGCCGCAGCTTTTATGATTTCATTTACATTTCATGGTCATGCACAAGATCGGAAAGTTGTGTATAAGGACCCCGACTTTATTTCGGCGGTGCTCAAGCAACATAATACGTATCGTTCGGCACTACAGTTGCCTGCATTGACCTGGTCTCCGGCTTTGGCGCAAGACGCGCTTGCCTGGGGCAAGCACCTTGCCAGTATTGACAAAGGAGAGCATGATCAGTCGGTAAGGGGGAAGGAAGGCGAGAATTTGTGGTGGGGAACAGCCGGCGCTTTTTCTTATCCTGATATGGTGTCCATGTGGGGGAATGAGCAGAAAGATTTCAAGTATGGAATTTACCCGGATGTGGCAAAGAGCAGGGGAGCGGCGGTTGGACATTATACGCAACTCGTATGGAAAACGACGACTTACGTAGGTTGTGCGCTGGTTAGTAATGGGAATAATGATTACCTGGTTTGCCGGTATTCGCCGCCGGGGAATGAATATGGCAAGGCGCCTTATTGAATTTAAGAGGGCGTAATGTTGATTTGTGACAAAAGTGCAGTCATGGCAAAGCGGGACGGTCTTTTGGATGTCTCGCTTTGTTTATTGGATGCAGCGTGGTTTCTTATCGATTGAGGCGTCGTTAAAAAGCGGCGGCCTCTATCTCGTCCATGCTGATGCCCGTATGGCTTTCGTCATAGATGCATTTGCCATCACGGATAAGTAATATTTGTGGGGATTCATGATGAACCCGAAATTCTTCGGCTACTTTGTTGGAGAGGGGGCGATACCGGATAAGATCGAGGTAATAGAAGTCGATGTCTTTTGGCTGTTCGCCTCTTTCCAGCCTGCTTTTTACCAGGGCACTGGTTGAGCAGCGGGTACTGTGTTTGAAGATGACCTGTGGGCGTTCTGTTGACTTTTCACGGATCTTTTCCAATTGATCTTCCGTATCGAGATTTATCCAATTCATGCTTATATAACACCTTTAATAGAAAAAAGATCGATTTACATGGCAAATGTATAACCGATCTTTTATTAGTGAGACTATTCAGCAATAATCCTTTTTATATGTTTATTCTGGCGGATAGGGGGGATTGTTTATACCCAACGATCTCTTAGTGGGAAGAGCCGTATCCTACATATCCTCTGCTCATGTTGCAACCACCTCTTGAAGAAGCGCAGGAGGTAAAAGCGGACGCAACAGCCATAACGATTACTAAGATTACAATTGTCTTTCTCATTTTTTGTGGTATTTAAGAATGAAACGATAGATTGCCTGGTCGGTAGCTTTAAGAGGACATGGCGCCAGGTAATTCAAAGGAAGGGGATGCGGACTGTGTGATTAAGAGATTGGGAGGTACTTTCGAAGGATAGAGAAAGATTAATCGTGATGATGACACAAAATAAATAACTTTTATCCAAACTTGCAAGCCCCTTTGACCGAAAAAGAGAAAGATTTTTCTAATTTTCTGATCTGCAATACCTTCAACGGGCGAAAATTACCTTTTATGAAAGTTCATTTTATTGCGATTGGCGGGAGTGTAATGCATCAGCTGGCGATAGCTTTGAAGCGGAAAGGCTATGTTGTAACGGGCAGTGACGACGAGATCTTCGAGCCGGCAAAGACGAACCTGGAGTTGGAAGGGCTGCTGCCTGCGGAAATGGGCTGGCATCCGGATCTGATCCATGCGGGCCTGGATGCTGTCATCCTGGGGATGCACGCCAAGGCTGACAATCCTGAGTTGCTGAAAGCCAAAGAGTTGGCGCTTCCTATTTATTCGTTCCCGGAATATATCTACCAGGAAAGTAAGAATAAGAAGCGGGTCGTAGTGGGGGGAAGTCATGGAAAGACTACCACTACTTCAATGATAATGAACGCATTGAAGTATGCCGGGCGGGATTTTGA
This sequence comes from Chitinophagales bacterium, assembly GCA_015654595.1. Lineage (GTDB taxonomy): Bacteria > Bacteroidota > Bacteroidia > Chitinophagales > Chitinophagaceae > Puia. Next base: position 15,988 of record JAATGQ010000124.1, read on the forward strand.
TTACCTTGTTGGGGCTCGGCTGGAAGGGTTTGCGCAGTCGGTGAATATCACGCAGGCTCCTTTGATCGTCTGTGAGGGGGACGAGTATCCTGCCAGTACGCTGGAGCAGCGGCCAAAGTTTCATTTTCTTTTCCCGCATATTGCAATCCTGACAGGGATCGCCTGGGATCATATCAACGTGTTTCCGACCTGGGAGATCTATCTTGAGCAGTTCAGGATCTTTTTGGATAAGATAGAACCCGGCGGCGTTCTGATCTATAACCAGACGGACCCGGTATTGAAGAAGCTGGTGGAGGATCATCCGTCCAACATTCGTAAGATAGGCTATGAAATTCCTGCGCATGCCATCGAAAACGGCATAACTGTTGTTGAGCTGGGAGGACAATCCGGAAAGTTGAAGGTTTTCGGGGATCATAATCTACTAAATCTTCACGCTGCATGGCTGGTCTGCAAGGAGTTGGGGATGGATGTGGGCACATTCCTGCAAGGGATGGCGTCGTTCACGGGTGCGGCAAAAAGGCTTGAGTTATTGGGCAGCAATGATTCTGTGAATGTGTACAGGGATTTTGCGCATGCGCCATCCAAGGTAAAGGCGACGATCCAGGCCGTAAAGGGGCAGTTCCCGGACAGAAAGCTGGTCGCGGTTTTGGAGCTTCACACGTTCAGCAGTCTCAACGAGCAGTTTATGAGCGAGTACAAAGGATCGCTTGATCCTGCGGATGCGGCGGTTGTGTTTTATTCGAAGCATGCGCTTGAACTGAAGCGGATGCCGCCTTTGCCGGAGGAGAAAGTGAAGGAAGGGTTTGGAAAAGCCGGGCTGGTAGTGATCCAGGAAAAGGCGGAACTGGAAAAATGGTTGATGGAACAGTCTTACAAAAAGACTAATTTGCTATTAATGAGTTCGGGCAATTATGATGGATTAGACGTGGCTGCCCTTACCGAGCGCATTTTAAAGTAGTTTTATAATTTCAAATAATGTTACAACTCACACGCCCTTTAGCAATTATTGACCTGGAAACAACCGGGGTCAATCTTGGGTCTGACCGAATCATAGAAATCGCCATCGTAAAGGTTATGCCGGATGGGAAACAGGTGATAAAACGCAAGTTGATCAATCCGGAGATGCCTATCCCAGCCAGTTCTACGGATATACATGGCATTACCAATGAGATGATAAAGGATGCGCCTAGTTTTAAGCAGGTGGCTAATGAGTTGAAACAGTTCCTTGATAATTGTGATCTCGCGGGGTATAATTCGAACCGGTTCGATATTCCGATGCTGGTGGAAGAGTTTCTCCGTGCGGGGATGGATTTTGAGGGCAAGGGCCGCAGACTGCTGGATGTCCAGAAGATCTTTCATATGATGGAGCAGCGGACTTTGAGCGCCGCTTATCGGTTCTATTGCAATAAGGAGCTGGAGGGTGCGCATGGTGCTGAAGCGGATGCGTCGGCTACCTGGGAGGTGCTGGTTGCCCAGATCGGGAAATATCCCCAGCTAGGTACGAATATTGAAACGATACTGAAGGTTATCGGGGAGGACCCGGTTGTGGATTTTGCCCGCCGGTTTGCTTTGGAGAATGGAGTGGAAGTCTTTAACTTCGGCAAACACAAGGGTCGCCCGGTTGCAGATATTCTGAAGGCTGAGCCTCAATACTATGACTGGATGATGAAAGGAGATTTCCCGCTTCATACCAAGCAGAAACTGACGGAAATTTTCAATCGAACTATGTTAAAAAAGGGCTAACGGGCTGACAGGGGTTGGTAAATATTGTAACTTTGTATATTAATTATATAACAGGCATTTGGAAAAGATAGTAATCATACCTACCTACAACGAAAAGGAAAATATTACCAATATCCTGGAAGCGGTCTTTCAGCTTGGACAGGGGTTTCACGTATTGGTTATCGACGATGGCTCTCCCGACGGGACGGCGGATATCGTCCGGCAGATGCAGCTGAAGTATCCGGGACAGCTTTTCCTTGAAGAGCGCCAGGGTAAACTTGGACTGGGTACGGCATATATCCATGGGTTTAAGTGGTCTGTTCGTAATAATTACCAGTTTATTTTTGAAATGGACGCGGATTTCTCTCATAACCCGAAGGATCTCGACCGGTTGTATAATGCCTGTAAGTACCAGGGTGGGGATGTGGCGGTCGGCTCCCGTTATGTAAAAGGCGGCGGCAATGTGAACTGGCCAAAGAACCGTATTTGGTTGTCGAGGGGTGGTTCCATCTATACGCAACTGATCACCTGGATGCCGGTTCAGGATCCGACCGCGGGTTTTGTCTGTTATCGTAAGGAAGTGCTTGAGACGATCAACCTGGACCAGATCAAGTTCGTCGGCTACGCGCTCCAGATCGAAATGAAGTTTGCCGCCTGGAAGCTGGGCTTTAAAATAAAGGAGGTGCCTATCATTTTTGAAGACCGCAAGTTTGGGGTCTCGAAGATGAACAAGGGTATCGTGAAGGAGGGTATTCTTGGTGTGTTGAATCTTCGCTGGCATTCTTTATTCAAGAACTATCGCAATCGTGTTAAGAATGACGTGGTAGCGATGCGTTCGTTCTCGCAGGAGGCTATGGCTGAAAGCAAATAAGTTGAAGAAAGCATTTATCCAGTTACATATTGCTGTCTTATTAGCGGGGCTTACCGGTGTACTCGGTAAGCTCATTTCTTTAAATGAGGGTCTGCTCGTCTGGTATCGGCTTGCGCTGACGGCGCCTTCTCTATGGCTGTTGGCGTTGATCCGCAGGCAGTCTATCGCGATCCATGTTCGTGACCTGTGGCAGATCATCGGAATTGGCGGTATTGCGGCGCTTCACTGGGTTGCCTTTTATGGCAGCATCAAGTATTCGAATGTTTCTGTCGGCCTGCTTTGTTTTTCTTCTGTCGGTTTTTTTACGGCTATCCTGGAGCCGCTGGTGATGCGGCATCGGCTGGACTTTGTCGAGCTGCTTCTTGGCTTGCTGGTGATCGTGGGGATCTTTTTTATTTTCCAGGTTGATCCCGGTTTTAAAAAAGGGATTGTCATCGGATTGGTGTCGGCTTTACTCGGAAGTTTATTTCCGGTGCTCAATAAAAAGATACTTGCCCGCGTCTCTGCTGAAAACGTCACTCTTTATGAATTGTCGGGCGGGTTTTTGGTGCTGACCTTACTCATGCCTTTATATCTTTGGTTATTCCCGGTACCTTCGCTTACCCCGAGCTGGTCGGATCTGATCTGGCTGGTGGTGTTGAGCTGGCTTTGTACGGTACTGGCGTTTAATTTGTCGATGAGTGCGTTGCAGCGTATTTCTGCCTTTACTGTCAATCTGAGTTATAACCTGGAGCCGGTGTATGGCATCCTGCTTGCCTTTTTTCTTTTCAGGGAAGACAAGTATATGAACAGAGGGTTTTACATCGGTCTTTTTCTGATCGTTCTCTCGATCGTATTGCAAACCTTACGTTTGCGTCGTAAGCAATTAAATCCTGCGTGATGCGTATATTTCTTGTTGTTATTCTTTTGCTGGCGGCTTTTGCCTCGCCGGCCCAGCTGCATTATGTCTGTTATGCTGCTCCCAAGCCGTTGAAGATCGACGGGATTGCGGATGAGCCTGCCTGGAAGGCGGTTCCATGGACTTCCGATTTTTTAGACATCGAAGGCGACGCCAAACCGCGTCCAGCTCTGCGTACGCGGGTAAAAATGTTGTGGGACAAGGACAATCTTTACATTTATGCGGAATTGCAGGAACCGGATCTATGGGGAACCCTGCATCAGCATGATACGATCATTTATGACGATAATGACTTTGAGGTGTTCATCAATCCGGATAACACTACCCACCGCTACTTTGAGTATGAGATCAATGCGCTGGGAACGGAGATGGACCTGTTTATGAATAAGCCTTACCGGGTGAAAGGGAATGCGCTGCTAAGCTGGGATGGAGGTGTTCGGGATGCGGTTCATGTACAGGGGACGATGAATAAGCCGGGTGATGTTGATAAGGGGTGGGCGGTTGAGATGGCGATCCCTTTGTCTTCGATGCTTTTTTGGGGGGACAAGACGCCTCGTGACAGTATGCAGTGGCGGATAAATTTTTCTCGTGTCGAATGGGATAGGGATGTTGTAGCTGGCAGATATGTACCGCGGGTGGATGCTGCTACCGGACGGCGTTTGCCGGAGCATAATTGGGTGTGGACGCCGCAGGGTGCTGTCAATATGCATATTCCTTCCATGTGGGGGTATCTGCAGTTTAGTGCGCGTTCGGCGGTTGGGCTTACTGCTGCTGATACGGTGGCGTTTATACCGCCGGCCGATGAGGAAGCGCGTCGGAATCTATGGATGGTTTATGATAAGGAGATGGCGTATCATGATCAGCATGGGAAGTATGCGGTTTCGCTGGATGAGTTGGGGTTCCCGGCTGGGTTTGGAGCGTATGAGGTGAAGGTGGAGGCGACGGAGCATCAGTTTTTTGTGACGGTGAGCGGGGGGAAGGTGAAAGTGACGATCAACCAGGAGGGGTTGATTGGGAATTGATGAGGGTTCGCATCTATTGAAAGAATTGGACATGTGCGAGTTCTCCAAGCCTTTCCCTACTTCCTGGCAGCCATGAGCCGGACAAACGATTTGTCCTTTTTTGAAGGGGTGTCCCATGATCATGCGGCTTCCGGACTGTCTTATCAGGCGGCTTTGTTGCTGATGTAGCGGACGAGGCTGCGTTTGGCGATGGGGAGGAGGGTTTCGTCGAGGGGGAATTTGAGATCGGTTTCGATGGAATAGACGGCGGGGTTGGGGATTGCTTTCTTGAGGCGGAGGAGTTCGGCCTTTATGTTTTCGTAGGTGTTGACGAGGTTGCGGCTCCAGGTGTCAATGAATTCGGTGCGGATGCTCCGGTATTTTTCGTCGTGCTTTTCGAAGAAGCTGAGGCGGTATTGGTAGACGCGGGTGTCGGAGGCGACGCCTGAGCTAAGGAAGAAGTAGCCTTCCTGGCTGTCGAGGGGGACCAGGCCGACGGGGAAGATGACGAGTTTGTCTTCGACGAATTCATAGATCTCTGTGCCGTTGCTGATCGTCTGTTTTATCTCATTGGCGGCATAGTTGATGATTGCTTCGAGTTCCTGCATCAGCTCGTCATCTTCGATCATTTGTTCGAAGAGTATCTGTAATCTTTGGAGTTGGATGCCGGAAAGTTTTTTTGGGAATTGTTCCTGGAGGTATTTTTTGTTTTCGCGGAAGGCCACCAGGTTGTTGTAATGGAAGATGATATCCGCCAGCTGGGGATAGAGTTTGTTCTGATCGAATTGACGATGGATCTCTTGCAGGTAGGCGAGTAGGGTGTATTTTTTTAGTTCGAAATCGATGTAGCCGTCTGCGAACCAGGTTTCGGATAACGTCTTCATATAGAGTGAATTTTTCGCGTTTCTCAATAAATGAATTTACGAAAATCCGGGCAGAATAGCAAGTACGATGGGGGTGAAATGGGGGGAAATGAAGAGAGGATGGGAGGCGGGATAAAAGTGCCGGAGTAGTGAGGAGGATGAGGTGAAAGGCAAGTGCCGGCAAAGGCGGGATAGGGGGCAAAAGAAGGAGGCAAGGTAGAAAAGAAAGAGGGGCGGAATGATTCATCCCGCCCCTTGCATATTTGTGAATGCTATTTACAGAATGCGGTCGGGAGAGCTGTTTTCGAGTTCGCGTGCGACGGCGGTACAGAAGGTTGCTCCGAGGCTGCCGTCGACGATGCGGTGGTCGTATGACAGGGAGAGGTACATCATGTGGCGGATCACTATCGCATCACCTTCGGATGTTTCGAGGACGACGGGGCGCTTTTTGATGGCGCCGACGGCGAGGATGGCTACCTGCGGCTGGTTGATGATGGGGGTGCCCATCAGGCTGCCGAAAGTTCCGACGTTAGTGAGGGTAAAGGTTCCGCCCTGGGTATCTTCGGGTCTGAGCTTACCGTTGCGTGCGTTGTCGGCCAGGGTATTTACCTGACGGGCGAGTCCGACCAGGTTGAGTTGATCGGCGTTGCGGATAACGGGAACGATCAGGTTTCCGGAAGGAAGGGCGGTTGCCATCCCCAGGTTGATATCCTTTTTAATGATGATCTTATCTCCGTCAAGGGAGCTATTGATCAGCGGGTATTTTTTGATACAGCGGATCACGGCCTCCATAAAGAGGGGGGTGAAGGTCAGCTTTGTATTTTCTCTTTTTTCGAAGTCCTTTTTAACCTTATCGCGCCAGTGAACCAGGTGGGTCACGTCGGCTTCGGAGATGCTGGTAACATGCGGGCTGGTGTGAACGCTGCGGACCATGTGGTCGGCGATCAGCTTGCGCATGCGATCCATTTCTATGATCTCGACGTTGCCGCCGTAATTGGCGGGTGGTGTCGAATGATCGGCAACGACGCGGGCCGGCTGCGTGGATGCGGGTTGTGTGGATTGTGTTGTGGTCTGGCTGGCGGGCTGCGCAGCCGATGAGCCGGTTGTCTGTGCGGTTTGTGCGGCGGGTTGCTGAGCTGTATCCTGGACAGGCTGTGCTGTGGCCGCCGGGCCATTCCAAGCCGCATGATTGGTGTTGTTATACGTCTGTTGCGCCGCGGGCTGGGTGGCAGCGGGATGAACGAGGCCTGCCTTTTTATCGGCTATATATTGCAGAATATCTTTTTTGGTGACTCTTCCTTCGTTGCCGCTGCCGGGGATGGCTTCCAATTCGTTGAGTGGGAGGCCTTCACTGGCGGCGATATTGAGAACGAGGGGCGAGTAGAAACGGGCGCCTGACGTATTTCCATTGACATTGCCGTTACCGGAGAAGGAAGCGGCCGGTGTGTATGCCGGGGCTGTTTCTGTTTCCGTACCGGTGGAATAGGCCGGTTCGGGCCGGGTCGGTGTCGTATCTTGTGCGGGAGCTGGATAGGCAGTGTTGGAACCTGCGGCTGTGGCGTCGCCTGTCCTGATTCGTGCGATGACGGCGCCGATGGGGACGACGTCGTTTACCTGGAACAACAGCTCTTCGATGACGCCTTCGGTGATGGAGGGGACCTCGGAGTCGACTTTGTCGGTTGCTATTTCCAATATGGTCTCGTCTTGCTTTACGGCATCGCCTGGCTGCTTATTCCATTTAAGGATCGTAGCTTCCATGATACTTTCGCCCAATTTCGGCATTACCAGGTCAACAAGAGGCATAACGTTAGTCAGATTTTTGATGGAATAATGGCGGCTGGCAGTTTTGACGACTGTCTTGGCCGGTTCAAAGGTAATTATTTTAACGTAATTGGACGCGTGATCGATCGGGTCCGGGACGAACAGGCTACCTGCCGGATGAAACCACGAATTTCCTCAACAAGTTCAGTGCGTTCGTTGCGGCCAGCTCGATGTTTCGCTGCCTGTCGAATCGAAACGAATATTTCTGTGTTATCGTATTGTGCTGATCGCCGACAGCCATCCAAACGGTTCCGACGGGCTTTTCGGGTGTGCCGCCATCGGGTCCCATGATGCCGGAGGTGGCGACGGCAAAATCAGTTTTTAAAAGAGCCAGGGCTCCTTTTACCATTTCCTTTACTGTTTCTTCGCTGACGGCTCCGTATGCGGCGAGGGTTTCGGGGGAGACATGCAGCACTTCTTCTTTTACTTCATTGGCATAGCTGACGACGCTGCCTTTAAAGTAGGCGCTGGAACCGGGAATTGAGGTGATCAGGTGGGCGACATAACCCCCGGTGCAACTCTCGGCGGCAGCCACGGTCTGGCCGCGTTCTTTGAGCAGCTGCCCGACGGCTTGCTGTATACTCTGATCCTGGTCGGTGACCATCCATTCTTTTACGAGTCCCTTCAGCGTGTCGAATTGTTGTTGCAACAGTTGCTCGAGTGCTGCGGGATCCTCGCCATGGATGGTCAGGCGAAGGCGGACCATCCCATAATTTGGCAGGTAGGCCAGCTTGATCGATGCGGGGAGGGCCTCTTCAAATGTCTTTATATGTTCGGCAAGAAAGGATTCGCCTATACCTGCGGTCAGCAGTGTCCTGTGCGCTATGAACGGCAGCCGGAAGCGGCTGCGCAGCTGGGGGATGACGTAGTCGGTCATCATGCCTTTCATTTCGTGCGGGACACCGGGCATGGAGACGAAGATGCGGCCATCTTTTTCAAACCACATGCCGGGAGCGGTGCCTCGTTTGTTGTTTATGACGGTACAGGTGTCGGGGACTTCCGCCTGTTGCAGGTTGCGTTCAATCATTGGTCTTTTGAGCACCTGCTCGAAGATCCATTTTACGTTGGCGAGGGCTTCTTCGTTGACGACCATTTTACCGCCGAAGTATTCTGCCAGCAGTGGTTTTGTGATGTCGTCCGCGGTGGGGCCGAGTCCGCCGGTGATGAGTATGACACTGGCTCTTTTCGCTTCTTCGTCGAGAGCCTGGAGAATGTCGTTCCGCGTGTCGCCGACGGCCACGCGGCGGCCAACCCAAATGCCGTTCTTGTTCAGCTCATGCGCCATCCAGGCGCTGTTCGTGTCGATAACTTGTCCGATCAGTAGTTCGTTTCCTATGGTGATTATGCTGGCGATCATTTTTTCCATGCTATAAAGGTAGAACTACCTTTTGAATGACAGAAAAGAATACGATCCGGGTATGGATTGAGGGATGAATCTGCGTCATTTTATGTTGACGGCGCGACCATCTCAGGCAAGGCGCGATAAAGCCCCACGTAAGTGGGCTTTATCGCGCCCGAGGCCAGCGGCGCAGGCAGCCGAGCCGGCGGGGGCTTTGTCGCGCCCGAAGCGAAGAGTCGGTTATTGAAAAAAAGGTTTCAGTTTTTCCTCCATCATTGCGGGCATGGTTGTTTTTTCCATCGTGGCGGACTGCAGGAAATAGAGCAGGACGCTGCCGGTGGTGAGGAGTTTGCCTTTGTCGCTGAATATCTCCTGTAAGAAATTGATGCGGTGGTCAGCAGGCCAGTGTTGCAGCGTGGTGCGTATGGTCAGCAGGTCGTCGTATCGGGCGGGGCGCAGGAATTTGGCAGTCCATTCGATGACGGGCATGATGACGCCTGCGTCTTCGACGTCCTTATAGCTGAAGCCGAGCTGGCGTATTGCTTCGACCCTGCCTACTTCGAAGTATTGGGCGTAGTTGCCGTGGTAGACGACATTCATCCGATCGGTTTCGGCGTAGCGGACGCGTATGGTGGTTTCGCTTGTATACATGGTTGGGAAAAAGAAATGGGATATGATTATTTGCCCATGGCGCCGTCGACGCTGATACGGCCAGGACCTACCAGCAGGATGGAGAAGAAGGCTGCCAGATAAAGGAAAGCCATTTCATGACCGGCGAGGGTTTGGCCTTTTAGCGCGATAAAGGAAGCGACTGCCATATTGATGACCAATACGAGGGCTGCTACCCGGGTAAAGAGGCCGAGTACGAGCAGCAGCGCACAGAAGACCTCGGCGAAAAGGCAGAGGACCAGCGCCCAGCGGTGGCCGATATGGAAGGGATCGAAGAACGTGTATTGCTGTGATCCGAAGTGCATCAGTTTGGCGAAGCCGTGGTCTACGCAGATCAAAATGCCGAAAGTGAGGCGCAGTAAAAGGGATGCGACATTGAAAGCTGTTTCAGAGTACGTCGTCGATAAGAATTTACTCATGGTGGACTGGGATTTGGGCCCTAAGATAGGGCATAGTGTCGAGAAATCAGAGAGCGGCCGAGTGGCCCAAGAGAGGGGAGTGACGAGAGTGACCGGAGAGGCTGGAGAGAGGGGAGTGATGAGAGTGGCCGGAGAGGCGGAGCGATTGAAGCGGCTGGAGAGACGGGAGCGGCCGGAGTGATGGGGGAGGGGGGAGGCAAGGCGAAGGGAGGAGATTACCGGGTGGGAACAGGACCTCCAAATTAGAGGATGATCAGAGTCCGATCAGAATATCGGCGTCAAAGCCAAAAGAATGTTAAGACTGGCAGTTATCCACAGGTGTTTGGAACGATGTTTGGTTAAAGGGAAAATATTTAGAAACTTTAACACGTTAAGAACGATGGCCTTCGGAGGATGAGGGCCGGTTCAAATTACAGGGACGAGAATAAAAATCAAATTATTTTCCAGTGAAGTATACTGTATTGTTTTTTTTCGTCATTCTTTCCAGTTCTTCATTAATTGCCCAACAGACGCGTCTTTACGAAGATCCGCAGGCTGGCTTCCGACAGGGCAAGGAATTTTTCGAGCACGAATATTATAGTCTGGCCTTCCCCATTTTCAGGGACCTGAAGTATACGCTCCGGGAAACGGATAAGAGTAATAATTCGGTTGAGTACCAGGATGTAAAGTTCTATTACCTGGTTTGTGCGCTGGAGCAGAATGACAAGACGGCGGTGACGGCTGCCCAGGAATATGTCGAAACGGAGAACAATGCAACGAGGGTCGGCATGTTGAGTTTTCATGTCGGGGAGTATTATTTCCGGCAAAAGGATTATGCGACAGCGGTCAAGTTTTATGAGAAGGCAGATATTGATAATCTGAGCAATAAGCAGATTGCGGATATGAAGTTCCATGAAGGGTATGGATACTTTACGCAGAAGCAGTTCGATAAGGCCTTACCATTATTCAATTCGATCCGGCAGTTGCCGGGCGATCCGAATTACATCGATGCCAATTACTACTATGGCTTTATCTGTTTTTATCAAAAGAATTACGGCGAGGCGTTGACGGCCTTTAAGGTTGTGGAAGATAAGCCATCCTATGAGAAAGTTGTTCCCTATTATGTGGCGAATATTTATCTGGCGCAGGGTGATAAGGACAAGGCTATCTCTTATGCGGAGGCTCATTTGAAGAAAGGGAACCAGTTCTACGATGCTGAATTGCGGCAGCTGGTTGGACATGGGTATTACGAAAAGCAGGATTTTGTAAAGGCGCTTCCTTACCTGGAACAATATGTCAACCAGTCGAAGAAGGTGACCCGCGAAGATCTTTATGAGTTGTCCTATTGTTATTATCAGACCAAGAACTGGAATAAGGCGATCGAGGGCTTTAAACAGATCGGCGGCAAACAGGATTCGATGGCGCAGAATTCCATGTATTTGTTGGGCGATGCGTATCTGAAGACGGGGCAGAAGTCGAATGCGCGAAACGCCTTTTTGTTCTGCGCGATGAACAGCAGCAATGCCAAGCAAAAGGAGATTGCCCGATTTAATTATGCCAAGCTGAGCTATGAGCTCGGCTTCCAGGATATTGCGCTGACGGAACTGCAGGGATTTTTACAGCAGTACCCCAACTCCGAGTATGAGCAGGAAGCAAAAGAGCTGTTGATCAATGTGCTTGCAGGAACGAACAACTACCGCGATGCGCTGTCGCTGCTGGACAGTCTTCAGCATCCTTCCGATAATGCCCGTAAGCTGATCCCCCGGATCCTGTATGGCCGGGCAACGGAGTTTATCAATGACGGAATGTTATTGAATGCGAATGACCTTCTGGATAAGGCTTTGAAGGATCCGAATAATGCGAGCGTGCTGCCTTATGTGCAGTTCTGGAAGGCGGAGATCTCTTACCGGCTGTTGAAGATCGACGACGCCATTTATTTTTACCTGGAATATCTGAAGAGCAGCGTAGTCAACGGTGAGGTCAATCCGACGAATGCCCGTTATAATCTGGGATATTGTTTCTTAAAGAAGGAGAATTACCGGCAGGCGCTGGGCTTTTTTGAACAGGTCGGTCGTAATCCGCGGATCAATTCGAGCCCGGTTGAGCAGGATGCTTATATCCGTGCTGCGGACTGTTATTATATGAACAGGGATTATAAGACTTCGTTGGCGATGTATAATAAGGTATTGGATTTCTCGTGGCCGGCGAGCGACTATGCTACTTTCCAGAAGGCAATGATCGCCGGTGTCAGCAATGGCAAGGAAAAGATCAATCTGCTGAATTCTATCAGCCGTCGTTATCCGGGCAGCAATTTGTCGTCGGATGTCAATATGGAGGTGGCGGGTACTTACCTGGCAGGTGAGCAATACCGCGAGGCGCTGCCTTATCTGAAGAATGTGCTTAATTCTCCGGATGCGGATGCGATGAAGCCCAAGGCTTACCTGGAATCGGGTATCGCCTGGTATAACCTGAATAATAATGAAGAGGCTTTAAAGCAATACGATTCGCTGTTGCGTCAGTATCCTAATTCTCCCGAGGCGCAGGACGGGCTGGACAATGCCAAGACGATCTATGTGGAGCAGGGCAAGAGCAGCGATTATGTCAATTTTGCAAAGAGAATGGGTGTTGCAGTAAGTGCAAGCCAGGAAGATCAGCTGGCGTATGAGGAAGCGGAGGTGCAGTTCAACAATGGCAATTTTGCCGGGGCTGTTCAGCGGTTTGAGGCCTATCTTGCCAAGTTCCCCGATGGCAAGTATGCGCTGGAGGCCAACTATTATAAGAGCGAGGTCTATTTTTCTCAGAAGGACTGGGCTAAGGCGGTGGTTGGTTATGCTGCGGTTGGGGACAAGGCGCCGAATAAGTTTGCCGAGAAGTCTTTGCTGCAGGCGGCGAGATTGTATTTCTTCAACCTTAAGGATTATGCGAATGCGGAAAAATATTTCAGCAAGCTGAAGGATTTTGCCAGTTCCCAGGAGAACAAGATGGAGGCGATGCGCGGGCTGCTGCGTAGTCAGTACCAGCTGCAGAAATGGCCGGATGCGGTAACCAATGCGAAGGACCTGCTTGCGCAGAAGGGCTTGATCGTTGATGACAGGGTGCTGGCGAATATGGCGATTGCAAAATCTTATCAGTCGGCGGGTCAGTGTGATGCAGCATTACCTTATTTCAGGACGGCGGCGCCTTTGTCGAAATCGGCCTATGCGGCCGAGGCCCGGTACCAGATCGCAGACTGTCTGTTCCATGAGAACCAGTTGAAGGAAGCGGAGAAAGCGGCTTTTGAGGTGATCAACAAGTCCGGTTCTTATGAGGAGTGGGTGACGAGGTCTTATCTGTTGTTGGGAGATATTTATTTTGCCGGGAAGGATTATTTCAATGCAAAGGCAACGTATCAAAGTATTATCGATAATGCCAAGATAGATGAACTCCGGTTACAGGCGCAGCAGAAGCTGGCGCAGGTAAAAGCGGAAGAAGGGAAGGACAGTAAAGTGGAGGGCAACAATCAATAAATCTTTTCATCCGGAAATTCGATCCATGTATAAAAAGTCATTTTTTCTATTGGCGGCCGGCGTGTTGTTTATCGGTGCTTCGCTCAGGGCGCAGGACACGACAAAGCGCAGGACTATCGAAATCACCTCGGCTTTCAAACCTGTTTTAAGGGAAGCGGTAAAGATCAATTTCAATGCGGCTCCGCCGGCGGTGGATACGTCGCGGCCGCGGCTTAATTATAATATTCCTGCCCAGTATCTGTTCCTGAGCTATCAGCCCAGCGAGATGAAGCCGGTGGCTTTACAGCGGGATTCGCTGGCGCCCTGGGAGAATACGCAGTGGATCAAGGTCGGGGTTGGGAATGTCTATATTCCTTATATAAAGACGGGGTTCAGCTTTGGCGACGGGAAGAAGACCTTTCTGAATCTGTTTGCCAATGAGATGAATACAAAGGGGAATCAGTCCTATCAGAAGAGCAGCCTGACGGATGTAAAGCTGACGGGGGTCTTTAAGACGGATAACAACCTGGAGTGGGACGGCGGTGTCGGATTTAAGAATGATCAGTATTATTTATACGGCTATCGTCCGGATACGTTGAAGTATGCAGCTTCGGACCTGCGCAGGACTTTTCAGACTTTTGACGCAAAGATTGGATTAAGGAATAACGAAGCGACGGAGTTTGGGCTGTTGTATCACCCTAATCTGAAGTTTTCTGTTTTTTCGGACAATATGTCGCCGAGCGGCAAGGAGATCAATACGGTGTTGAACCTGCCGTTGGAGAAGACGATCACGGATCAGTTCGCCTTTGATCTTGGTTTTACGGGCGACCTGACGCATTATGAGCCGACGCCGCGTATTGGGGGACCGAACCGGGGATCGCAGAACAATAATATATACATGGTGAACCCGGCTTTTTTGGTGAAAAATTCGAACTTGTATCTGCAGGCTTCGGTTGTACCGTCCTGGGACAATGGGAATTTTCATCTGCTGCCGAATTTCCTGGCTGATATCTCTACGGATGACAAGCGGTTTACGATCCAGTTGGGTTGGATAGGCTATTATGACAAGGGTTCTTATCAGCGTTACGAGTCGATCAACTCCTGGCTGGCCCAGCCGGATTCGTTACAGAATACGCGGATGCAGGAATGGTATGGCGGTTTCAAGGGGACGATCAGCAGTCATTTCACCTACGCTGCCAAGATCGGGTTCAAGAATTATAAGAATATGGTCTTGTTTGCCAATGACTCGGTCAATGGGGCCAAGCAGTTCGATGAATTCTATGCCCGGTCGATGAAGGCTTTGCAGCTTCATGGTGAGTTGAGTTACCTGCAGGGTGAGGATTTTGAGGTGACGGCAGCGTTGAATATCGAGCAGTATAAGAATATTGAAGGGCAGGCAAAGGCCTGGGGTTTGTTGCCGGTTGAGCTGAATACGCATCTGAAGTGGCAGGCTTTTAAGGATTTCTGGGCGAAGCTGGACTTTTACACTTTCTCGGGCGCGCAGTACCGGAGTTCCGATGGGGTGGCTTTTAAGGGAAACAACGGGGCGGATATGAATGCGGGTGTCGAGTTCCGGATCCTGCGTCAGTTGAACCTTTGGTTCCAGATGAATAATATCTTTAATGACAAGTACGAGCGTTGGCATCAGTACCAGGTATATGGCTTTAATGTACTGGGCGGGGTCATTTTTACGTTTGGGGGCAGGTAGCAGACTTTGCGGTCTTGGCGAAATATAATAGATTCGCAGCCTTAAGCTAAATGTTTATAAGCCATGTTCCAGGTTTTGAACGCCTATTTGTTTCAACATAGAAGTATCAGTATCCCGGGTTTGGGCACTATTTACCTGGATGTTCTTCCTGCAAATGTGGATGTGGCGGAGCGTACCATGCTGCCGCCGGTATACCAATTCAGATTTGACAAGTATTTTGATCAGCCGGATAAGGAGTTTTTTTCTTATTTGGCGAATCAGCGGAATATGCTGGATTTCGAAGCCATTAAATGGTATAACGAGTTCAGTTTCAATCTCCGGAACCAGATCCGTGCGGAAGAGGCGGTGAACTGGGAAGGAGTTGGTGTCCTGAAAAAGGATGGTTCGGGGAATATTTTGTTTGAATCGGCCTCGGCTCCGGCTTTTGCGATGAGTCCGGTTCCTGCAATGCGGGTGGTGCACCAGGATGCGCAGCATACGCTGGTGGTTGGCGATCGGGAGCGAACCAGCGGGGAAATGAACGAGCTGCTGCAGGAAGATACCGGACGCCGGAAGGTAGCCTGGTGGGTCATTGCGATTATTTTAGCTGTTATTGGGCTCGCCTTTGCAGGCTGGCATTTTTATACTCATGGCTGGTCTACCGGCAATCTTTTAAAATTCTAATTCCGGTAATACCGCAATTTTTTCGATTATGCCCGTGATTCATTATGCATTTTGTCCTGCCTGCCGCCGGAGTTCTATAAAGCCTGCTTTAAGCGCGAAGGATTATACGGTTTCGCATGAGGAGTTTTCCATCTGGGAATGCGATTCCTGTACGCTGCGTTTTACGCAGGATGTGCCGGATGCGGCTGAGATCGGGCCTTATTACCGGTCGGAGAATTATATTTCACACAGCAATACGAATAAGGGGCTTGTCAATAGCCTTTATCATACAGTGCGCAAGCAGACGCTTTCCGCCAAAGGGCGGCTGCTTCATTCGGCAACCCGCATGAAGAAGGGCAGATTGTTGGATATCGGCGCTGGTACGGGCGCTTTTGCTGGGTATATGAAAGAGGAGCAGGGTTGGGAGGTGATGGGGCTGGAGCCGGATGAGGTGGCCAGGGAACGGGCGCGGGTTGATCACAAGGTCGAGCTGCTGGAGATGGATAAGTTGTCCACGCTGGAACCGGAGAGTTTTGATGCTATCACGTTATGGCATGTGCTGGAGCATGTGCATGACCTGCATCCTTATATGGAGCAGTTGAAAGCGCTGGTCCGCCGGAATGGCCGGATCTTTATTGCTGTCCCCAATTATACTTCATATGATGCCGCTGTTTACAAAAATTTTTGGGCGGCGTATGACGTTCCGCGTCATTTGTATCATTTCTCTCCTGACTCGATGGAGACGCTGTTGAGCGCGCATGGTTTGCAGCTGGAATATAGTCAGCCGATGTGGTTTGACAGTTTTTATATAAGTATGCTTAGCGAGCGGTATCGCAATGGGAAGGGGAACCTGGTTCGCGCGGTCGCGAATGGGTTTATCTCGAATGTGAAGGCGCTGATCGACAAGTCGAGATGCAGCAGTTTGATTTACGTTATTTCGAAGTAAGTAGGAGTTTTTTCGCCGCTGCGGGGGGACGCAGCCCGACCGTGGGGAGGGCCGGCCCGTCGTAAGGAGGGCGTCAGGGATGGCAGCGAAGTGCCGTGCACTGCGGACAGCCCGGCCCAGAGGGGACGCCCATGGGCTTGGATTAATGGGGGAACTGGACCTGGTACATGTTGGCCCAGAGTTTTCCGGTGACGAAGATCCTGCCGGTTGTGGAGTCGTAGGCGATGCCGTTCATGACTTCGGCGCCGGGGTATTTGGAACGGGCTTCCTGTGCAAGGGATTCGAAGTTGAGCATTCCCACCACTTTACCGCTGGCCGGGTCGATCTTGAGGATATAGTCGGTCGTATATTTATTGGCGTAGAGATAGCCGTTGATCATTTCCAATTCGTTGATGTCTCCGACTGGGCCGTTGTTGTCTGTGACGCCCAGGACTTTTGCCAATCCAAAGGAATTGAGGGTTTTGGTCTCTTTGTCGCCGTTGTCGTATTCGATAGATACGGATGTCGGCGTGAGCTTTGTCGGGTCGTAGTAGGAGATATTACTGGAGCCGTCGCTCATGATGATATATCTGCCGTCGGTGGTCATGCCCCAGCCTTCTTTGTTGGGGAAGGTGAATTCTCCGATCTTTTTAAAGGTGTTGGCGTCGTAGATGAAGCCAATTTTTGTTGTATAGGTGAGCTGGTAGATCTTGCCGTCGAGGAAGACGATTCCTTCGCCGAAGATCTTTTTGCGGTCGAGTTCCACTTTTGGCGTGATCCTGCCGGTGGTTGAGTCCACGATCCCGAACAGGGAGCGGCGGGTTGCCGGCATATCGGGAGTTGTCCCGGTGCTTTCGAAGAGCTGGCCGTTATGGAAGAGGAATCCTTCTGTATAGGAGCTGGTGTCGTGGGGAAGGGCTTTGATGACGGTGAAGCTGATCACCGGAGGGGTGTTGTCGGCTGCTTTTGTTGTTGGGGTTTCGGTTGTGTGATCTTTGTCGGTGTTGCCGTTACATGCGGCCAGCAGGGTTAAGGAGGCGGCCAACGCGGCGATGGATCTTGTCATCATGGGTACAAAAGTAAGGTTCCGATTGGTTAATCGGGGTGTCTAAAATGTAAAATTTATCGAAAAAGCTTGCATTTATAGGAAGTTTTGTGTTGCTTTACAGCCGTTTGGGGTCGCCTGGGCGGCCTGGAACGTACACGTATCCTCCCTGATCAACTCATCCTTTAGTCCTTCATTAGCTACTGGTAATGATCGTTTTACTCTTTTTATAAAAATCTTTTACCCGCCTCCAATACTTGTGATTTACCGACTGAAAAAGTAGGTACAATGAAGTATTTTTTACCCTTGATCGGGTGTATGTTGCTAACACTACCCGCCCTTACACAAAGAGACTGTCGGTCGTTTGATTACCGGCAGCAGCAATTAAAAGCCAATCCAGGCCTTGCCGTCGCTGTACAAGCGGCTGAGCAGTTTACCCGTCAGCAAATGCAGCGTCCAGTGGTGGGCGTAACGGGAGAATCGCCTTCAGGTCGGAGTGCGAGTGCGTTGATCACAATCCCTGTTGTCGTTCATGTCATTTATAACACTTCTTCTCAGAATATTTCGGATGATCAGATCGCTTCGCAGCTGGTGGAGCTGAATCGGGATTATCAGAAGCTGAACCCGGACACGAGTGGTATCCCTTCATATTATGCGCCGTTGGCGGCCAATTGTGGTTTTCATTTTGCGTTGGCGCAGGTGGATACGAATGGGAATCCCAGTTCCGGTATTGTCAGGGTTCATACGAATGTTTCCAGTTTTTCCCTGGATGATGCCGTCAAGTATAGCGCTCGCGGCGGAGATGACCCCTGGGACAGGGATCGGTATCTGAATGTCTGGATTTGTAATCTTGGGGACGGGGTGTTAGGGTATTCGAGCCTGGTAGGCGGTCCAAAGGAGACGGATGGGGTGGTTGTCTTGTACACGGCCTTCGGTACGACGGGAACGGCAACGGCGCCTTTTAATAAAGGGCGGACTGCGACGCACGAGATCGGGCATTGGCTGAATCTGATCCATGTCTGGGGGGATGCCGATTGCGGAGATGACCAGGTGGCTGATACGCCGCCACAGTCGGCTGCTACCTATGGGAATCCAAGCGGGATCGTGATCTCCTGCGGGAATACGCCTTACGGGAATATGTATATGAACTATATGGATTTCACCGATGATGCGGGGATGCATATGTTCACGGTGGATCAGAATCAGCGGATGCATACGTTGTTCAGCGAGGGCGGTTTTCGGTATCCGTTGTTGAGTTCGCCGGCATTGACGGGGATAACGGGATCGAATGGGGTTCCGGTGGATGAGGCGAGCGGGATTGCTGTGAGTGTCGGACCGAACCCGACTTTTGGTATGGTAACGGTGAAGGTTGCTTCGGATCCCGGCGGGGTATTGACTGTGTGGAATCAGATGGGGCAGATGGTTTACCAGGTGCGGGTGACGCAGACGACATTCCGGTTGGACTTGTCGAGATTTGGGAGTGGTGTTTATTTTCTGCGATTGGTGGATGGGGATAAAAGGGGGATTGCCAAGGTTGTGAAGTTATAGGAGCGGCGCCGGTTTTGGGGTGAGGATTGGCGGCGGCTGGCGGCGCGGTTCCGGCGGATAGGGGTTGGTGTCGGGCAGCGCGGTTCCGGCGTTATAGTGTTTGCTCTGCAGTCATTAGTCGGGCGATCTCTTCTCCGATGATGGGAGCGAGGGCGACGCCCATTCCGCTGAATCTAACGGCGCAGAAGACGTGGTCGTTGACGGCTTTGACGATGGGTTTTTTTTCGGCGCCAAAGGCCATGATGCCGGACCAGCGATGATCGATGGTGTAGTATTGGTCGGGGAGGATGGTTGTCTTCAGAAAGTGTTCAAGTTCATTTTGAATAGTATCGGACAGGTTCATTTCTGTCGTCGTTTCTTCTTCAAACGCCTTGTTCCTTGCTCCTCCGAGTAAAACGCGGTCTCCTAAATTCCGGAAATAGTAAAAGCCTTCATCGAAGTGGAAGGTACCTTTGAACTTCAGGCTGTCGACGGGGGAGGTAACGATGACCTGGCCTCTTGCGGGGATGATATCGAGTTGA
>JAATGQ010000264.1 GCA_015654595.1 Chitinophagales bacterium
AACTCACACAAAATCCAGGATACTAACATCATGAATCATTTACTGAAACTTGCACTTGGAATCCTTTTGGGTATTCCTGCGGCAGCTGTTGCCCAATCCCCACATTATGTTTTAGAGGGCACGATCAACGATTATTCTTCGCCGGCGACAATGTATCTCCGGTTCTATAAGAACAAGGTTGTTACGACGGACTCTTGTATTTTAACGAATGGCCACTATCATTTTGAAGGAGACTATGACCCCGATCAGAAGACCTATATGGGATTTAGCCCATCGGGGCGGGGATGGGGCCATCTAACGAGAGCAAGGGAGGTCTACCTGGAACCGCACCGGATAGAGGTCAATAGTGTCGATAGTTTTGTCGATGTACAATATGCAAATTCTCCTATCAATATTGCTTTTGGGGAACTGGGGGACAGCATCACCGTTTTGTACAAAAAATATGGGCCTGGAGATAGGTTTAACCGGGAAGCTCAAAAGCAGCAAATCGCCTTTTACAAGCGGTTTTCGACATCCCCTGTTGCGTTGATGATGGTGGAAGAGTATGGTACTTTCTGGCAGGACGATAGCAGGGCTGAGCCGTTTTTTAAGGTATTGGACAAGAAGATCAGGAAAAGTCCGGCTGGTCTGGCTTATGCCAAAAAGATCGAAAAGGCCAGGCAGGTGGCGGTAGGGAAGGTATTGCCTGGTTTTACGCTGCCTGATACATCGGGGATACCCGTGGCGCTGCACGACTTCAGGGGCAAGTATGTGTTAGTCGACTTCTGGGCATCCTGGTGTGGACCCTGTCGATTGGAGAATCCAAACTATCTCGCCGCATACGAGAAGTACAAGGACAAGGGTTTTGCAATACTGAGCGTTTCGTTGGATTACCCCGGTAAAAAGGAAGAATGGATGAAAGCGATCCATGACGATCATCTGGCCTGGACACAGGTCTCCGACCTGAAAGGATGGAAGAGCGAACCTGTGGTGGAGTACTCGATCGATGCGATCCCGTTCAATTTCTTGTTGGGCCCCGATGGGAAGATCCTTGCGGAGAATCTTCGTGGAGTGATGCTGGATATAAAATTGAAGGAGTTGCTGGGACGATAGGATTCGGGAAAGCCCTCCTGGCAAGGTCAGGAGGGCTTTTTATTTGAACTTCCGTGGATATACGCTAGAAGCGGTATTTTTCCGGCGCATCCACGTCTTCTTTGACGTTGACGAATGTGACAAGCGGATCCAATAATGATAAATTTTACTGTGTTTTAGGGAATGGTTGCGGCAATTATGCCCTATCCGGTATAGTTACCTCATGACCCAGGATGTCGGAGTGGGATGGAATGGAACGATAGGAGGACATGCACAGTCTGGGGGTGTTTATGTACGATTAATTTTCCAAAATATCAATCGAGGTAGAGTGTTTAAGGCCTGTACGGCCTAATTTGCTTACTACCTGATCCTTACTGGCGCCAAATTTGTCAATCAAAATTTTTGCAACTAAATCAGCTCGGGCAAGGAGTAAGTCTTTAAACGTGCCGTCCTTCCCATTTACCGTGGTCGGAGACTGCAGGTCTGTAATGGTGTTGTCTGTATTTCCGGTTATTATAGCAATATTTGATTTTCTTTTTTTCAAATATTGAGCAATTTCTCCCAGCATCGCCAACGCTGATTCATTGTTTTCAAAATCTGTCGAGTTGCCTTGAAAGTTAATATCCCGATGAAAGGTACTTGTCTTTAAAAAATCAGCAGTAAACCAGTTTTTACACTCGAGATAGTAATAGAAGCCTTCCGCCCGCATTATAATCAGACTAGGTTTAGGCTGGTAGAATTGCTTAAACAAATATCCGTCACAGGTTGTTTTCCACAATTTAACCTGGGGAATTGTGGAGAGTCCGAGCCAGTTGCTTTCTTTCATATTGTCTTTAAAGTAAATGCCGGGTATGATATCTTCCTGTGTTAAAGCCGGGTTATTACAAGAGTCCGAGAAATTTTTAAATGCAATTGTAATGCGCTCTGGAGTGAATACAAGCAATCTCCCGATTTCCCTTGTTTTTTCATCCTCTGAAAGTTGAGGGTTGGAAGGGTCATCTGAAATGCATTTCGTCACCTTCCAGATTCCATATAACCCCTTGTTTTGTCCAAAGCAAGGGGTTCCAAAAGCAATGAAAAAAATGGCCTGTAGTAAAAATGTTGACTTTATGGTCATCATATTTGTATCATTTTATTGGGTGTCCCCGCATTTCATAAGATCCGGTATTGAATAATTTTACTTCGTCTTTTCTTCTGCCAATCACATCCGGCGGTCTATGATAGTTCATCATCAGATCCCCATTGGTATTTCCCTGGTTAAGTTGTCGCAAAAATTCCGATCCCGTTAATCCCGGGTCTTTTCCAGGTTTATTACTTCCGACGCCTACGTTAAAGGCGAAGGAAACGATTGCGTCAAATTGCGTCTGACTAACGGGTACTTTTATCAGATTTCTTATAGGTTGTAGTCGTTCATCCACATCCTGGTCAAATAAGTCAATCGCCTTTTGTCTTGTATTCAGCCAGGCCCAATCTTTTACATCCTGATCATTCCAGGGCCTTTCTGCAATCAGATGACCAATTCCTATCGAGGCAAATCCTCTTTTGTCATTATATGGTTTCAAAACTATTCCTTCTTGCTCAAACAGGAATTTTCTGCCCATCTGACTTAGCGTCATACCGGAGGTATTTTGTTTTGAGTTGTTTGCCTGCGGCTTCGGAGTGGGGTCTTCACCCTTCAGCTTAGCTATATAGGCAGGCAGGTCTTGCTCAAAATATTTTTCATCTATTGCTTTCCTGTACTGATCCAGGTATTGATAAACTATAGGGTCGGTGCTATGTTTGTCATTCTGTTCTTTTATCTTGTCTTCATAATACTGAATCCGCCATTCAACCGGGATTTTTATTCTGATAACAGGGCCAGCCGAGTCACCCAGGGGATCAGAGTACAAAATCGGATTGCCGTCAAATGCCGAGTATTGGCTTATTCCCACCGAAGGTTTGGGATCTAAATTCCATCTTCTGCCAATCCTGGAATCATATTCCCAGAACTGCGCAGTGGTATGATTGCCTGCGCCCGCGACTTCGTCTGTCTTTTCCTGCCCATTAAATCCGTACCGATAATTTCCAACATTTGGTTCGGTATAGGTTCGACCAGGTTGCAGCATGCCGTAGGGATAGTAGTCGTTTGCGCTGACGATTTCAGGATTGAAATAGCTGACATTGACTCCATCAGAGGATACTCCAAAGCGTTTATCACTGATAGTGGCCAGGACATTTCCAAGATGATTGGAAAGTTCAAAGAGCTTGTTGCCCCGAATAAAGGTAATACTATCTCCTGAAATTGGGTAAGGACTTGTTGTTGTACTGGGCAGATGCTGTACGTCTATGGATCTTTTCCAGAGGCCTAGATGACGGGCGCCATAAATATCCAATTCTGTCTGGGCAAGGGATCCACCGTTGACTGAAGGGTCGCCGCTGGTGTAAACGCTTATTATATTGTCCTGGGCGTCACGGACATACCACGTAATTTCTTTGTTGCCGGCATGGATCAATGTTTGGCTGATCCGATTGTCGGCTGCATCGTAGGTGTATTGAATGGTGGTGTCTCCTGTTTTGGTGATGCTGGCCACTTTTTCACGAAGCGTCCAGCTGATATTGGTAATGTTCGAGGACTGATCTCCTGTCAGCTGTCCGATTGAGTCATATTTGTAGTTGCCGGATGGTTGGGTCACCAGGTCATTTGCACCAGGGAATTGATTTGGAACCGTATCGTTTATATGATCGAGCTGATTGGTATTAGGAATATAGTTATAATGTAGCTTATCCATGGCGTTGCCTGATCCTTTATCGGCTGCATTTCTGCTATAGTCTGTTATGTTCCCATTCGGATCATACGCTATATTTTCCTGGTAGTCGGTGGTTGGACTCAGGGCGTTCCAGGTCGTTGCGGTTCGCCGCCAGGCATCCATGTGCGCGAGGCGATTCAATTGATCATATTGATAGTTGTATAGTTGTGGAGCGCCCAGCTTAGGGATGCTTACGCCCATACTGCTGATATTGCCGTTGTACAGCGGTCGATAGGCGGTACCTAAGGCTGCGCTTATTCCGTTGTCGGGACCTGGCGCCTGACTGATCGGTTTATAGTCGCCATCGAAATAGTTCAGCAGCAGACTGAAAGCATTGTTAGCTACTACAGTTCCGGCACTATCGGGTTGAAGAGTAAAGGAGCCCCCGGTGTAAGGCGCGGGGTTGATGGCTTTGATCCACTCCTGTAGCGTATAAACATAGTTAAGGCCCTGCACCTGTTGCTGACCAAGGACGATACGGGCCAACGGTCCGTGAAGGTAATAGCTATAAAAGGCGTCATTGTCCCAGTTGAGGCTGTCCGTGCTGGACTGTACATTGGTAATCCGGTTCTCGGCATCATAGAAATACTTATGGTAAAATGCATCGGGATAACCGGCCTGGTAGCTCACCTGCTTGAGTTTGTTGCTTACCAGATCGAAGTCATAAGTGGTTTTTTTGAAACGATTACCCGTGGTATTCATGATATTGGCCACGTGGGGATAGTTGGCGCTGTCCGCAGAGCCATAGTCCTGTAACAAGGTATCAATATTGCCTAATACGTCATAAGTGTAATAAGTTGCTGAAGCTGCATTAGGGCTACCATTGGTCAGATCTGCCGCTATATTGAAAAAACCTATCCAGGAGACCCTATTACGCATATTTCGCTGACCGAGTTCTGGTGCGATCATATCGTTAGCCAAGTCATAGGTGGTGGTTGAGATCTGATCCGCAGTTGCCATTGCTGCCGCGATCCATTGCTGTAGCAGATCGTCGTTCCTGGTGATATCGTCGGTAACGGGGCTGCTGCTGACCAGCTGGCCTTCCTGCGTTACTCGTCCGATCGAATCGTATTGAGTATAGGTAAATTGATTGTTTGGACGTTGACGTGCATTTTGAGCAAGGACAATCCGTCCTAGCCTGTCATACCAGAAATGGCTGCCTCCGGCATCAGGTGTCCGTTGGGATACGGTTACATTTATTGAGTTATATCGGTAGTTGCTTATTAAGGTATGAGCTGGAACCAGAACCTGACCAGAGGCTCTTGCTGTTTTTACATTGGCCAGCCAGGTGGGATCATTGTTCTTCTGAACGCCAGCTGGAGGTACTGTCTTGGTCAGATTGCCTGCCTGGTCATAATAATACAGCGTATAGTGGTATTCATTCTCTGCGTGTGTTACCGTGAATGTTTCATAACGATAGGCGTTTAAGCAGGTGGATTTGTATTGATGTTCAAAGGCGCCTGTCAGGGAATCGATGTAGTTATTAAATAATTCAGTGCCTTTGCTTACTGCAAAGAGGGAGCTGTCGGAGCAGGTTGTAATGGTATTAACGTCGACAGCTGTAAAGATGGGTTCATTTTTTCCGCAGAGGGTCTGGCCGTGATCGGAGCCAGGCTGTCCGCCTGTTCCGCCTGTACCCAGCCAGCCACCGTTTCCGCCGTTGCCTCCATTCCCGCCATTACCACCGGTGCCGCCCCGGCCCCCGGTGGGAAGCCCACAGGCCGTCAGCATTGAATCTATCTGTGTGGAAGTAAAGGTTGTATTCCAGACGGAGTCCACATAATAGGTAAACAGATCACTCCTGTTGACGGTATAGTTTAGGTTCAGTACTGGTTTTTTGGCTGGTGCGACGATTGATGTATTTGCCCAGAAGGTATACAGTGCAAAGATATACATCGTCTCCAGGTTCTGCTTAAAGATGACGCCGTAGTTGGCTCCTGCCTGGCTGGCATTGTACATGTCGGTTGCCAGTCCGGTAAAGGGTATGGCAGGATAATCCTGGTCACTATAGATCTGCGTGCTGTCTGAAGCGCCTGTACTATTTGGGATGGTGATGGATGCGATGTTTACGCTGTTGGTCGAGGTGACAGCCGGCTGGGTTCCCCATGTCGTCACTCCTGGAACCGTTGCGGAGAGCGCGCGGCTGAAGACGCCTTTGACGGGGTACCAGGTATAACGGAAATGGGCGCCATAACCGGTAAAGACCTCATAAGAAGAATCCTTTGCATAAAGATTCAGACTGGCTGAATTGATGATGATGTTCTTGGGTAAATGGTTGAAGTCAAAAACAACGTTGTCCCTCAGGAAATACCAGTCTCCATTTTCCCGCCAGGTACCTGCTGCCAGACTGGCCAGCGAAGAGACCGTAGAAGTTGTGGAGGGGTTGCCATCTTCATCATAGTATTGTTTGATGTGATTGACGGCCAGGACGGGTATTCCTTTGTTAGGGAAAGAAAGGATCGTTCCCAGAGAATCAGGATAGAGGGATAAGAAATGATTACGGATCACCTGGATAGAGTCACAGGAGAACTTGCCGCCGCTGCCGGAACCGCCGCTGCCGCCACTACCTCCTGATCCGCCGCTGCCGCCGCTGCCGCCAGATCCGCCAGCACCACCGGGCTCGCCTATCTGTGTTGTATTACAGGTGTTCAGGAACTGGATATATTCCCAGGCTTGCTTATTGTAGCCAAGCCGGTTGTTCATATAATTCTGGAAGAGCAGGTTCTTTTGCGGCTGGATCGTATCTCCGGCTGGAACGATGGCCGGCAGGTAAGAAGGATAGGCTGTCGTATAGGATTGATAGAGTGCATTGATCTGAGAGCAGGATGCACAGACATTTCCCGAATTACACTGCATGGATGGCGGTAGGTAGATTGGCTTCGACAGGAAGGTACAGGTGCCCGATCCGCTGTTGGTACACATCGCCAGCAGTTGGTTGAGGTCGGCATCCGTCATACTTACCTGTTGTGTTCGCAGCAGGTAGGCGGAGAAAGAAGCGTCACCCGCGCCTGCCGACAGGTAGGCGTTGTGCAGACTGGTGATCGCGCTGCATTCACAGGCGGTTGGCTTGGTATAGACGGGTTCGTTGTCATAGATGGCGGTCTTGTCATAGGGGGCTGGGGTGGTGATCACTTCCGCATTACAATGCAGGGTATCTGTAACCCCGTGGAGTTGGTTAAAGGTGTTGATGATATCCTGGAAGCTGGTAAAGACGTAAGAGGTTCCGGCAGGAGTATAGGTCTGACCTGCGGGAAGAGTGCTGGCGCCGAACGGATGCAGCGTATCGCAGGCCCTGCGGCAAAGACTGTCCATCCATGGGATAAGGGTGGATTGTACGTCGGCGGGATTATAAACGGTACAGACGGACAATTGCTGTACCCATTCCTGGGCCAGTGCAAGCACATTGGTTGTGTAGAAGCTGTCTACGATGGCCTGCTGGTTTCCGGCCTCCGTATTGGCCTGTGTGATACCGCCGATCTTGGGGAAGTTTTGCAGCGCGCTGCGCTTGATGGTGGTTACCTCATCGGTGATTTCGGGCAGATGATAGGCTGCGTAGATCTGTTCGGCGGTAGGATCTGGGTTTTTAATGCGATTGTTGGCAGGTGTACAATTGGCGGGTTTGTCCAGAAGATCGGT
>JAATGQ010000094.1 GCA_015654595.1 Chitinophagales bacterium
GAGAAAGATCACTTGCCTGCCACGCTTTTATATGTTCGAACATTCTCTCCCGGATAAGCTCGTCTTTTGCCATAATTCTTTTAAAGCAAAATTATTATCGGATGCTAATCCATACAATAGGTAGTTCACCGGAGGCTTACGTTGATCTTCCTAATGTATCAAATAGTATTTCATATAACGTTTTTAAGGTGGTGAAAAATAAAAGGCCCTCACAGGGCCAAGGCCTTTTGTTTTTCACCTTAAATGCTGTTTGATATATCGGGAGAAACTACACTCTGCGTTCCGAAGAGAATAGCTTAGATTAATTGGTTCGTCATACAAGCATGTAGAATAGTAGCCTTTTGTAATTTCAGATAATCTACGATTTACGCAAGCATGGACCTGCCAACAAACAGCGAGTATCCGGTAGGCTGTCCCTGTACCGTCTTAGCCCGTTTGGGATCGAGCTGTCGAGACTACCGGCACGTGTAAGTTGCCTGGCGAGACAAAGTTACATTGAACGCAAGTGCCAATTTGCGAGATCCGTCGTGGCGAAGACGTGTACCGGGCAGCCCTGAGACACCCATCCTTGTCGTAAAAACAGAGAGTCGATAAGACAAAGAAGCCATCTTCTTCTTAATACGAGGTAAGCATTCGACCACGTTTAGGTTGTCTAAAAGTATTATAGCCGAGGCTTCCATTGATCCGGAAGCAGGCCACGCAGCTGGTTCATTTTTGTAGTCGGCATTCTTTCCAGGATGTCCTTCATATACTCCCATGGATTAACCTGCTGCTTCTTACAACTTTCAAGTAAAGAATAAAACAAAGCCAGCCGTTTGCCTCCCTCATTGGAGCCGGCGAACAAAAAGTTCTTCCGGCCAAGGGCTATGGGACGCATGGCGTTCTCGATCGTATTATTGTCTACTTGTAGTCGTCCATCCGTAATATAAAGCGACAACCGATCCCAGCGTGGCAGGCTATAGGCAATGGCTTTCCCGATTTTACTTTTAGGCAGTACCTGGCTGTAATTTTCAACCAGCCAACCTTTCAATGACTGCAATACGGGAAGCGCCTCCTGCTGACGCAATTGTTCGATAGTAGGTGTCGGTAAGTTCTCTTCTCTGATCCGACGCTCGATAGCGTACAACTTCTGTACTTCTTTCAGAAAATATTCCGCCCGCTCCTGATCGTTGTCCAACGCTTTTTCAAAATAACGCCTCGCATGGGCCATGCAGTGCATCAGAATAATTTCTTTCCGGCCTCCGATGGAAGCATGTTCATAGACACCGTAACCATCTGTCTGCAGATAGCCGGTGTAGTTTTTCAGTAAATGGATGGGGCCTTCTTTTCCGCGACCGGGCTGGAAGTCGTAAAAGATGGCGGACTATGGTACGCCCACAGATAGCCGGTATGGGCTGCTCCTTTCGTTTCGCCATCCAATACCGGTAAGGGAGTTTCATCAGCCTGAACATAATCGCTTTGGAACACAGCCTCGGTCAGTGCCTTTCCTAAGGGCGCCAGCAGATCGGCTATGGCATCCAGCCATCCGCTGATCGTGCTGGCCGATAGCTTAACGCCGTCCCGCTGGTAGCGTTTGATCTGGCGAAAGATCGGAAGATGATCTACGTGTTTGTCCACGAGGATTTGTGCCAGCAGACCTGATGCGGGGATTCCTTTTTCGATAGGGAAGTCAGGTAGTGGGGCTATAACCACTTCTGTATAACCTGTTCCATCTGTCTTTACCCGCGCATATTTGGGCCGGATGTAGCGGCGGATCTGCAATTTTCCGGGTGTATAATCCAGTTGCTCTGTCACTTCTTCGCCGATCTTTTCCAGTCCGCTAATATCCTCTGTTGGCTCCAGTACAATATCAATCTTTGGTAAATTAGCGGGTAGCGCCTGACGGCCGGTCGGCTTTGACTCCAATTTCGTTGTGACGACTTTGACCTCACGCGTAACAGCAGCAGGCACTGCAGCTTCCGCCATGACCTGCATCAGGTCCAGTTGGGCATTGGGTGCCGATGGCAGATATCGTTCCGATTTACGACCGAACAGCAATCGCTTCATATCCCGGAGCTCATAGGTAAGCAGAGTCACCTGTTCGAGCAACAGCTTATTCTGGACTTCCAGTCTGGC
The DNA here is from genome assembly GCA_015654595.1 of Chitinophagales bacterium. Lineage (GTDB taxonomy): Bacteria > Bacteroidota > Bacteroidia > Chitinophagales > Chitinophagaceae > Puia. The sequence goes on from JAATGQ010000094.1 coordinate 2,116, forward strand.
GATATAGTCGGCTTGATCCATCGCCTAAATTTACCACCAGCCAGCCATTTCAGCAAAATCCCCGCAGCCCGTATCCGACAGCCCAATGTGGATAACCCGCCTCCATTTTTTCATTTTCAAAAATCAGCCCCGCAGGGACGCCCTATACCCGATCATCCTACACGACCCCTCCTTATGGCGCGTTCTACAGGCCTTCCTTTCGCTTTTTATCGGACCGATCAGCCAGGTCCAATGTGGAAAAAATAGTATTATCCTGTCAGCCGATAACGGTTTCTATGCCGGATGGACGTTAGTTGTATCCCATCAAGAATCAATCTCAACTGCAGGGACGTCAGATGAACAACAGCTCCACCCTCAGCGGAAGGCAGTTCGAATGTCCCTTTTTCGAGCCGTTTGTGGAAGACGGCCAGTCCATCTTTTTCCCAGGCCAATAACTTTACCTGATTGCGACGCTTGTTCAAAAAGATAAAGACATCACCCCCGACGACCTGCTGCTTCATTTGCTGGTGAACCAGCCCACTGAGGCCATCAAAACTCTTTCTCATATCAGTAGCCGTCCGATATAAAAAGTATCGGCGGTTATCATGCAGCATCAACATGGGTTATAGTAGTGAAGGCAGGTAGGAAAATGCTGCTGCATCGTATAACGTGATCAATGCTCCGCCAACCAACCGAACTGTTGCCACAGGGGCACCGGATACCTGATCCAACTCAACGGCAGAAAAGCCTTCCTCTTCTGGAACAGGTTCAGTTTGTCGATACTTTTTTTGCCAATAATAAAAGCAGGCGGCGTTAATCTGATGACGGGCACAAAAGTCTACAACAGATTGATCGGGCGTCTTGGATGCCACCAGGGCCAGCATCCGATCTTGTTTCGATAGTTCCATGACTTGTAGTTTTTGTAAAACTACTGGCCTGCTAGCTTAAGGCATAGACGTGGTTGGACGAATGCTTACAATACGAGAAACGCATTACTAACACGATAGTATAGCTGATCATTCCGCAACGCGTCAGGGATGGGAGAAAAGTGCCGTGCACTGCGGACAGCCCGCCCGTCCAATAGCCCAAACTATGCTACGGATATAGACAACCAGGATCAGGCTGCCAACTACACCTACGATTCCATCGGCAACCTCAAATCCGACGCGGCATCCAAGCTGACTGGAATCAACTGGACAGTCTACGGTAAGATTGCAGATATCACGAATACCAGCGGTACGATCTATTACACTTACGATGCAGCCGGCAACCGGATC
>JAATGQ010000136.1 GCA_015654595.1 Chitinophagales bacterium
AATTTCAGTTAACGGCCTTCCTAAAGAAAAGTCAACAAATCTTAAATGGGATATGCATCGCTGGGATCAGGAGAAAGAAAGAGCTATTGGCACAAAAGAAGATGCGAAATCCGTCAATTTTTTCCTGGATTCAATGGAGGTGAAAATAACCCAATGCAAAACTGATCTTTTTAATAGCGGTAAATCTTTTGATGCTCAATTGATCTTAAATACAGTTTTTGGCCTAATCACTCCAAAAATAAAAGTACTGGAAGAATTTCAGAAACATAATGATGAAATGGAAGCTCTGATAGGTAAAGGGTATGCACAAGGGATACACGACCGATTTAAAACTGCTCGCAGCCACGTTAAAGAATTTATAATGTTTAAATATCAGAAGGAGGATATGGATTTCCGAGACCTAAACTTTGAATTTATAAAGGATTATGATTTTTATCTGCGAACCCAAAGATCCTGTAGCAATAATACAACCTTAAAATATATATCAAACTTTAAAAAAATCGTGCTTGGAGCGATTGCCAAAGGAATCCTACCTGATGACCCATTTAAACTTTTTAAAAAGAAAAAGATAAAAATCACTAAGGAACCATTAAATGAAAGAGAACTTTTCCTTATCGAAAGTCACAAATTTGATAATCTCAGACTAGCAACGGTCAGAGACATTTTTATTTTTCAATGCTATACTGGTTTAGCTTATATTGATGCATTTAACTTAAAAGATAAACATATAAAAATAGGTGTAGATGGAAATTGGTGGATTATTAATGGAAGACAAAAGACCAAGACAGTAAATTATATCCCGCTGTTGCCAAAAGCAATAGATATTATTGAAAAATATAAGAATCATCCATTATGCCTCAGAAGACAAACAAAGCTTCCTGTAATCTCGAATCAAAAAATGAATGCTTACCGTGCGCCCGTAAAGGTTTTGTAATGAATGTCTCTTTGGCAAGAGACTAGACTAGGTTCCAAGTCTACTCCCGACCGACTTATCTGGAGGGGAAACCCAATAGGGAGTGTAGCATGTCGGTTGCAGCATGGCCGCTTTAATTGCCAAAAGCGAGTGCATTGCTGGGGAGAAAGACAGACACAAGGATGAAGCCTATACTGGTTAAACGATAGTTCAGTGGGGTATGTTGGACCTGTGACGAAAGGCAGTTGTATTGTCACACCGTAGCTCTCTCATTTGACAGGTAGCCTTTTGAGAGCATAGAACACCCGCTACGGCACAACCGCAATAAGCGGAGAAAAGAACGAAAGTCGCATCCGACAGTCTGTCGCGCTAACAGTCATTACGAAACTAAACGGGGATTTCCTAAGTCGGGATGCCCATGAAGACAGGGGCTATGTATAAAGATACTGAATACCCGATATGGAAACGGAGCTTCCGTAGTAGTCCGAGCAGGGTAACACCCTGTACATGGCGAAGGGAAGCAGTTGTCAACTTAATACAAACTAAGGAAAACGTGTGAGACGTATGAGAGATCCAGAGCAAGTATTAAACGCTTTATGCGAACATAGCAAAGGTTCGGGTTACCGTTACCAAAGGCTCTACCGAATTCTGTTTAACGAGGAAATGTTCTTCATTGCCTATCAGCGTAAATATGCCAATCAAGGCAATATGACGCCGGGCGCCGACGGCAAAACCGTCGACAGAATGAGCATTCAACGTATTCAGAAACTTGTGGCAAGTCTGAGAGACGAATCGTATCAGCCTTATCCTGCCCGCCGGGTGTATATACCTAAAAAGAATGGAAAGAAACGCCCGTTGGGTATTCCATCTTTTGAGGATAAACTCGTGCAGGAAGTGGTACATATGATTCTGAGAGCCATTTATGAGGGGCAATTTGAAGACACCTCACATGGTTTCCGTCCCAACAGAAGTTGCCACACGGCATTAAGGGACGTTAAGATTACATTCAAAGGAACACGATGGTTCATTGAGGGCGATATCAAAGGCTTCTTTGATAATATCAACCACAGTGTAATGATCGGTATCCTCAGAGAACGTATCTCTGATGAACGTTTCCTACGTTTAATCCGTAAGTTCCTGAATGCTGGCTATATTGAGAACTGGACATACAACAATACCTACTCGGGAACACCGCAAGGCGGAATCATTAGTCCTATCCTGGCTAACATTTACCTTGACAAGTTCGACAAGTATGTAAAAGAGTATGCAGAAAATTTCAATAAAGGCAAAGCACGTAGACTAACCACTGAGTATCAGCGTAACCGGAATCAGAGAAATGCATTACGATGGAAACTGGAAGCGGAAACGGATGAAAACCGCAAAGCTGAACTGACAGTGAAAATGGCCGAATTGCGCAAGCAAATGCTGGATATTCCAGCAACAAGGGACATGGATGACACGTTCAAAAGATTGAAGTACATAAGGTATGCTGATGACTTCCTCATTGGAGTAATCGGCAGCAAAGGTGAATGTGAGAAAATCAAAGCTGATATTACGACTTTCATGAGTGAAAAACTCAAATTGGAAATGTCTGAAGAGAAGACTTTGATTACCAGCGCACAAGAACCCGCAAAATTCCTTGGATACGAAATCACTGCACGCCGGTCTATGGACCACACTCGTACACGATGTGGACTACAGCGCCGTCCGTGGTCAGGAACAATTGTCTTAAATTTATCTTACGAAAGCGTACTTAAGCGACTTCAATCCTATAATGCTGTGCTTATCACACAAGTAGACAGGAAACAAATGCTTAAACCCTCGTCTCGCAAGTATATGGTGAATAGGCAAGATGCAGATATCATGGCGCAATACAATCTTGAATTGCGGGGATTCTACAACTACTATTCCATCGCAGACAACATCAGCTATCGGGGATGGAAGTTCAATTACTTCATGAAATATAGCATGCTCAAAACGCTCGGCCGTAAGCACAAAAGAACCGTCGGACAAATACTTGAAAAGTACAAATACGGGACGGATGTAGTCATCCCCTACAGGGATAATAAAGGCAACGAGAAACAAAGAGTCTGGTATAATGGGGGATTCCGATGTAAACGCTTCACAGACATCTACGAGGATAATCACTACGACAAGACACCCAACACTATGTATCTTCCTGCCCCCACACTGGTGGAAAGGCTCAGAGAGAGAAAGTGTGAACTATGCGGTGTAATGGGAGACCTCGTGATGCATCACGTACGTAACATCAATCAGCTTAAAGCTGACACCAGATGGAATGCAGTGATGATCAAACGCCATCGTAAAACCCTCGCAGTCTGTCATGACTGTGATGCATTAATCCATAAAAGCTATGAAAAGTAAAGTTATGTTGACAATGGAGAGCCGTATACATGGAGACATGTACGTACGGTTCGGGGGCGGGTTAGCAGAAACTTACCACCGCAAGGTGGCAAAGCGCTGCTGGCCTAGCCTACTGGTCGAAATTGCCGCTATTGCAGATGTAGCCAAAACACTCGGCAATCGAATTGCCAAGCGGACATTTGCCACCACCGTAACGCTGATGAACGGCGTACCCATCGAAAGCGTTTCAAAAATGCTCGGGCACACCAATATCCGCACCACTCAACTTTATGCGAAGATACTGGACGAAAAAGTGGGCAGCGACATGGCACCTTTAAGGGAAATTTTTGCCAGTGGTCAGAACAGTTCAGCCTCCACAAAGGAAACAACAGCACCGAAAGGCGAACAGGCTACAACGCAGGCCGTGAGTGCAAACCAGTTACAGCTATTTGCTGAAATTGGGGCATCCGACAACAGGACAAGCAGAGATGCGGAGGTTGTTCTGCGGGAGAAATACCAAGCTGCCGTATAAAAGTGCAGAACAGGCGACCTCCAAATAGATTTAGGGGTCGCCCTTACCTCATTGGGAAAGTGAAGAATGAGGGGGAAAGTTCCGGCCAGCACCAGCCAAACCGACCCGCAGAAAACCGACGGTTACCATTCCGTAAATGCCCAAAGCGAGAACAGTGGGAAGGAAACGGGCGCAGGGGTTTCGCAGGCCGAAAATGAGCGTGGGGATTTTATAGCAATAGACAATATAGACCAGATTTGTGAACCATGTCGAAAAACAACGCCCGAAAACAGGCCAGCCAGTATGACAAGATTATCAAGGAAAACCTTGAAATCACGCTGCCTGTTATTATACGGGATATCCTGAAACTGGATATTGTGCAAAGTGAAGAACTGCCTGATGACGTACAGCATACCAAAGAACGTAAACCTGATGCCTTAAAAAAAGTGACCGATGCAGCGGGACATACCTATGTACTACAGGTAGAATTTCAGGTGGCGGATGAAAAAGAAATGGTCTGGCGAATGGCAGAGTACAGCATCATGCTGATGCGTAAATATCAATTACCTATCAAACAGTATGTCATTTATTTAAGGGATGATCAGCCATCAATGTCCACATTCATTGATACTCGTTACCATAAGTTCAGTTATCGGCTGATCAGTATAGCCGATGCCAGTTATAAATTATTTCTTAAGTCAGCCAATCCCGAAGTAAAAATGTTAGGGATATTGGCTAACTTTGGTAAGGATGACAGCCAGAAGGCCGTTCAATCTATTGTAGACCAGGTGAAGACCTTTACTAAAGGCGATTTTGCCGAAAGCAGATATTTTAAACAAATGCGTATATTTGTACAGTTGCGCAGTAGTGTTGAACAAGAATTTGAAAAAGCTATGGAAACAATAAGTAAATTTTTCAAGGAAGAAAAAGACTTCCTGTACCGCAGAGGCGAGGAAAAGACGAAACATACAATTGTTGAAAACCTGATATCGGAGCTTGGTTTAGCTGATGAACAGATTAGCAAAATTGCAGAGGTTTCAGTTGACTTTGTTAAAAACATACGTTCAGGGTTAAAGAAAAAATAATAATCTTTGATATACAGGGAACCCCATTGTACTTATTTACAATGGGGTTTTTTATG
>JAATGQ010000059.1 GCA_015654595.1 Chitinophagales bacterium
AGAAAGATCACTTGCCTGCCACGCTTTTATATGTTCGAACATTCTCTCCCGGATAAGCTCGTCTTTTGCCATAATTCTTTTAAAGCAAAATTATTATCGGATGCTAATCCATACAATAGGTAGTTCACCGGAGGCTTACGATTATTTATGTAACGGGTGGGGTGACGCAGATCCCGGCGATAGCGGCGGGGGCTTCGAAGGCGGTAATGCAGGGGAATATTCCGGTTGTAAGTAAGAGTGGATATTTATATATTTACCTTAGTAATGAGAGCAACCAGGATGTGTTCTTTGATAATCTGAATGTGCAGTATAAGCGGGGGCCTATTCTTGAAGAAAATCATTATTATCCGTTTGGGTTGGCGATGGCGGGGATTTCAGACAAAGCGCTGAAGACGGGGTATGCGGAGAATAAGTATAGGTATAATGGGAAGGAGTTGCAGAATCAGGAATTTAGTGATGGGAGTGGGTTGGAGGAGTATGATTATGGGGCGAGGATGATGGATCCGCAGATTGGGAGGTGGAATGGAGTCGACCCTAAAATAGAAAAATTTAACTCTTATTCTCCTTATCAATACTGTTTGAATAACCCTATGTTATATATTGATCCTAATGGGCAGGATAATGTAATTTATTTAGTAGGACTTGATGGATTGAATAAAAAGCAATTAAATGCTATACAGAAGCAGATTAATCAAAATTTTCAAGACCTTAAATTGAAAACGCGTGCGGTGATTTTTTCAGGAAAAAGCTTTACGAAAGATACATATAATAATATGGATAAGACTGATGCGGTTGCCTTTATAGGTAAAACAACATCTGTAGAGAATGCTGTATCGGCAATTGATCCCAAGATGGGAGATGTTTTACGTAAAGACCCTGATTTTGGAAACCAGGGTAAAGCTATCAATCCTGAAATAAGTGGTAATCCTCATGGTATTACTAGTTCGAATGACAACATAATCGCTGTGAATACGGAAGATGCTACAGAGCAAACTCATGATTATAATGTTGGATTACCAGAGGCAATCGCATTCGATATAACGCATGGTGCTGGTCATAATGCTTCTCTGCCTCATGGGGGAGAGCAGGCACATGAGTATAATGATAATAGGGTAATTCCGAATGGTTCGATTATGTCCGATGGTGGCTATATTCGTAATGGAATCGCTGCAAAGGAGGCTATTTTGAGCGGGTACGTTAAATCGTCATTGAATCAAGGAGTTGTGACAGATCATTACAAAGCTAGATTTGGCGATCATGCAGCTTCTCCAAATTCTAAAATACCGATAATTAATAACCAAAATGAAAAGTAGTTTATTTTTGTTTTTAGCGTTTATGCATGCAACTCAATTTACTTCCATATACCAGTCAGTTTGTATGTTTCAAGATAGGCTTTGTCTTGAGGTGCCAAAAGATTGGGTTAGGCAGGATAATTATTCGAGATATTCTGATTATGAAGTTGTTTTTGATACCCGATATATCAGTAAGAATAAAGAAGAACAGGTTACAGTGGATGTGAGAGATAAAAAGTATAACCCCAAGAAAATGGATGCAGCAACCAGGGTTAAGGCTGAGCAGCAGTCGGATAGTGCTCGATGGAAGCACGCTTTTTCTTTTGAGAGTGGTGTTGAAACTCGAGGTAAAGATGAAATCGGGTTTATTAAATATCAGTTTTTTTTGCATGAAGTGGCGCATTATATGATTCAATGCTTTTTGGCTGATAAGGAGGGAAATTTATACACTATAGAAATATATAGCTTGACTATATCTACGGAAAAGTTTAGAGAAAAGGCTGAATATATTTATCGATCTATTAGATTAAATTGATGGATGTTGCCGACGCACCGTGAAGATTCGGGATTTACCAAAGCAGGGGTTTGTATTGCAATTAGCGAGTACCCGGTAGGTTGTTCCTATACCGTCTTAGCCCGTTTGAGATCGAGCATTCGGGGATGGCAAGAGCTACGACTGGCCCTGGAGAGACAAGGCTGCCTTGAATGTAAGTTCCCTTTTGCGAGATCCGTCGTGGCGAAGACGCGTATAGGACAGCCGAGAGCCCCCCACCAGCCGAACAAGAACAAGCAGAGAAAGCAGACGAGATTTTAGATACTTACTGTTTTGGATACGCGCTGTTACGCAGCGCCTGTTAATTTGAAAATGCCAGGAGGTCGATAGTCTTTTATCCCTTTCAAATTTAAATAGATAATGTTCTTAAAGACTCTTATATGATTTCGATCATTCAGCAGTGCGTGACGGATAGAAGCGGAAAGCCCACAGGCTGAAAGCCGAGGACTTGCAGCGAATAGCCGGACCCGTAGAGGACGGGAGCATAACCGAGTGGAAGCGACTGAATGTCGCTTTTG
>JAATGQ010000099.1 GCA_015654595.1 Chitinophagales bacterium
AAGAGAAAACCATCCAGCTGCTCGCCAAAGTATTCGACCATGTCATTGCGTTCGAACTCGCCGTGTACCAGTACGTCGAGATCAAGCTCTTCCTGGAGACGGATGGTATCGATCGTCGCCTGTTCGATCGCTTTTTCGTATTGTTCAACGGTCAGCTCGCCTTTCTTCAGCTTTGCACGCAGCTGGCGGATATCGTCAGTCTGCGGAAAGGAGCCGATCGTAGTCGTCGGGAAGGCGGGAAGTTTGAAGAGCTGATGCTGCAGCTTCTGACGAACAGGGAACTCACTTTTGCGCTGGCTGTCGGCGGCTGTAATAGCGGCTACACGGGATTTTACGACTTGCCGGTGAACCTTTTGAGAAGTCCTTCTGCTTTCGATTGCCTTCTTATTGACCTGTAGTAAAGTGTCGTTGCCATCCAGGATCTGTTTCAGCTCGCTGACCTCCTTCAGCTTTTGTTTGGCAAAGGCCATCCAGTTCTTTATCTCAGGATCGATAGCGGTCTCCAGGTCGAGATCGATGGGGCTGTGCAGCAGAGAACAGGAAGGAGCAATGAGCACACGATCCGCTCCTAATTGTTTTATCGCTTTGTGGATGTGGGCGAGTGATTTTTCGTAGTCGTTCTTCCAGACGTTACGGCCATCGACCACACCGAGAGAGAGTTGTAGATTCGCGGGGATCAGCGACAGCACTTCGTCGAGCTGCTCAGGAGCGCGGACCAGGTCGATGTGAAGGGCCGCGACCGGAAGACTTACCGCCAGCTGGGCGTTGTCGAGCAGTCCTTCAAAATAAGTAGCCACCAAGATCTTGATACCGCTAACACCAGCGGCGATCGCCTTGTAGGCAGACTGGAAGGCTTCTTTGTCTTTCTTCGAAAGGTCAAGAGCGAGGCAGGGTTCATCCAACTGTATCCATTCGGCGCCTTGTTGTTGGAGACGGTTGATGATATCGATATAGACCGGTACGAGTTTGTCGATGAGGGCTATGCGCTCGAAGCCCTGGGCTTTTTCTTTGCCGAGCAGCAGATAGGTCACAGGACCTATCAAGACCGGTTTGGCTTTGTTTCCGAGCAACTCTCTGGCACTTTTGTAGTCGGAAAAGATCTTCTCGCTGGAAATCCTGAATTCCTGGTTGGCTGTGAACTCCGGAACGATGTAATGATAGTTGGTGTCCAGCCATTTGGTCATTTCCATGGCGGTGATATCGAGGCCCTCTTTCTGATAACCGCGAGCCATCGCAAAATAAAGCTCGAGCTCCCCTTTGGATTGGACGGGCGCATACCGCTGAGGGATCACACCAAGGAGAATGCTGGTGTCCAACGTAGTGTCATAAAAACTGAAATCGTTGCAGGGAATGAGATCAAGACCGGCCTCCAGCTGGGTTTTCCAGTTGTCTTCCTTGATCTTGCGGGCTACGTGATGCAATTCGTCCCCGTCGATCTTACCTGCCCAATACTGCTCACATGCCTTTTTGAGTTCTCTTCGGCCGCCAATACGCGGGTAGCCCAGATTTTGCGTTAGCATTTTCTTTTGAGTTTAATGATGAATGTAGATGGTCAAGGCAGGTCTCCTGACTTATAACATTCCTGCCGTCCTTCCCATCATGCCGGGGCAATGACAGTGGACATTGTTGGCAGAAACTTTTTAGGTTACTTACAGTTGCGCGACAGCCCATGATTTACACATGGTTCCCTATTAATTCTGACTTTCGTCAAAAACCTTTTCCATTTTATCGTTATAACAAAGATTAAGGCAAATGTATCTTTTGTAGTTTTATTTTCTTTGAAAATGAATAATTTTAGAATAAAACACTTTCGTTGTTTGTTTTTGTAGGACATTCGACTTTCAGGAGGGATGAATTAACGCGCTGTCAGCAAATTGTTCTACGAGCCCGGCAGCACTGGTGCAAATACGAAACGCGCGAACGGCCCAGTTGAAATATTCTTCCCAGTTCTCTTTCCTGAGTGGCAGTCCTTCGCGTATCGCTGGTTCATCGATTGGTTTGACGCGTATTCCGGCTTTTTCGAGAGCGGCGATCTCATCGCGTATGGCCAGCGCAATTTGTGTGCAGGTTTCTTTGCGGGTCTGGTCGTTACGGACAAAAGACCTTTGCAGGATGTAGAGAGGGCTGGTCTGCGCAAAGTCTGACTCGCCCGCAGGCGTGTCCGCTGGTCGAAAAACGTCTCCAAAGAGGATAGGTGGTTTGACACAGTTGCTACCATGGCTTTGTATCCAGCCGTTGTCGGTAAAAGTGAACCCTTCCAGCCGTCTGACAATATACCCGAGCTTATTATGGCGTTCGAACTCGTCCGGGATCAATCCGTCGAGCCCGATCGTCTCCGGCTGGCGATCTCTGAGCAGTTTTAAGGAACTTTGACGGCTGGCATCTTTTTCGATGATCCCGGCGACCCGCATCTTTACTGCCGGTTGGTGAACAAGCGAGGAGGTGCGGCGGCTATTGAGGGCCGCAATATTATCCTGCCATAGCCGATCCGTCCAGGGGGAGAATTGATGCAAAGCCAGTATGCGAAGGGCAGCGACTTCATGGATCTTTTGTTTTGCAAACGCCATCCATTCTTTTAGGGCTGGTTCTAATCCCGACTCCAGGTCCAGATCGCAGGGACAGTGTAACAAAGAGCAGGAGGGGGCGATCCAAAGGCGGTCGTTGCCGAATCTGTCTGCCGCTTTTTTGATCAGGTGCATGCTTTGCTGAAAATCGTTCTTCCAGATATTACGCCCGTCTACGACACCGAGAGAAAGTTTTGTCGTGGATGTTTCGGCAAAGGAAGTTTCCAGGATATCTTCCAGCTGCATGGAGCAGCATACAAGGTCGAGATGGATGGTTCCCACCGGAAGGGTAAGCACCATCGACAGGTTCTCGCCATAGCATTCGAAATAGCTGGCGAGAAGAATATGGGTATCGGGAAACAGAGTGTTAAAGGCGTTGTACGTCTCGGTGTAAGCTCCTCGTTCGACGTCGGTGAGATCCAGAGAAAGACAAGGTTCGTCCAGTTGTATATATCGGGCGCCGGCTTTTACAAGCTCGTCGATTATTTCGAAGTAGGCAGGGAGCAGTCCGGGCAGCAATTCCAGCCGGTGGAATCCTGCTTCCTTTTCTTTGCCCAGCAGTAAATAGGATACAGGACCCAGCAAAACGGGCTTAGCATTGATTCCCGCAGCTTTTGCTTCCAGGTATTCGTTGAGTATTTTTTTACTACCCACACGGAAGGCTTGGCTGGCTGTGAATTCCGGGACGATATAGTGATAGTTCGTGTCGAACCATTTTGCCGTTGCCATCGGAACGATATCTGAATAGCCCCGGGCCATCGCAAAGAGAAGATCGAGTTCGTGACAGGCCGACATCTGCTCATGGCCGACCGACGTCTGTCCGTGATCGGCAAACATCCGCTCATAACCGACCAACGTCTGAAAGCGTTCGGGAACTGCTCCTGCCATCAGACTCGTATCCAATACCTGGTCGTAGAAAGAAAAGTCCCCAACGGGAACCAGGTCGATGCCAGCCGCCTGCTGCAGCTTCCAGTTTTGAACCCGTATCGATTGGCCGACAGCGCTCAGCTCTTCTATCGAAGCTTTGCCAGACCAGTAGGACTCGACGGCCGTTGAAAGTTCACGTTGATTCCCGATCCTCGGGTAACCCAGGTTGTGTGTTTGCATTTGTCGTTTTAATCAGGTGATTGCCTTAAACCTCTGCTAAATCACACAATACTATGTTGGAAGAATCGGGTTGACGTGAACGATGCCCGGACGGGACAGGCCTGTTGGGCACAGGTATCCGGAGGAAAAATGCATCGAACGACAAACGGCTTCATCCGCGAAAGCATTGTCATATACGATGCAGGCAGGTCTCCTGACTTGTAACATTTTTGCCATCCTTCCCGCCTCGTAAAAGGCAGTGGACAACGCGGGCAAAAACTGGTATGTTACTTACAGTTGCGGGACAGCTTGTGATTTTCACACAATTCCCTATTAACCCCGGGCGTAAACCGGGGACCTACACCATTGATAAAAGATAAAGAAAGAGCTTGGCCGCTAAGATACAATAAAATGATCAGACTGGTTTGATTGCACCTTTGACGATGCAGGGATAGCTGGCGCCTTTACCCGGTGGCTGCGGGGCTACGATAGTTACGAAACCCGGTGCCACGCGGGGTTTCTGTGGCTGGGACGGGCGAGGGCCAGGAGGCAGGACCGCGACGCCGCGCTTTGCAGCAGGAGCCGAAACTTGCTGTTCGACAACGCCGCGCTTTGCAGCAGAAGCCGAAACTTGCCGATCGACACCACCCCGCTTTGCGCCATTACCGGCAATGGCTTGCTCACCCGCGCTCCGTTTCGCTGCGGAATCAGCAGGCAGTTGCCTGGAGGCAACGCGCTTCGCGACATCTGCAGTACCAGCGCTCACGCCAACAGGCTGCGCCACCGGAATCATGATCGAGGCCCTTCTCGACAAGAATGACATCCCAAGCGAAAAGGTCACGCCGATGAGCATGCTCCCATGCAGGTGATACACGACGGGATAAAACCAGGGTAACTGTAAGTCGGCCCGGAGGCCAAACGAGTCAAGACCATTATATACGCCCTTCGGCAGCTGATCACCCAGCAGCATAAACAGACCGCCGCCCGCCAGAATGCTCATCAGCAGCACCCACCATGCGGTAAAGACAGCCCCTGCCTTTTTCAGGAACAACTGCCCCGGCTGGGGATGATAACGCGTCACGTCAGGACTGATCGCAACCAGGTAACCCGCCGTCAGCAGAACGCCGACCGGCAGCCAGTCGATGACCGGCAGCCGCAACGGGATATCCAGGAAGACAAGCATGGGCTGAACGCTTCCCAGCGCGCCGCACCAGGGCACAAAACGGGCAACCCAGTATTGTTCCATCAGGATGCAAAGCAGCATCAGTAAAATAAGGAGAAGCAAGTATCCTCTCCGCCCGGACGAAGTTGTCATAGTAGATAGATTCGAATAAACGATTCAGGTTAAACGACCGGGTAAAAAATATTCATGCGGGAATGGGGAATAAAGGAAACCTAACGGCGGAGGAACGCGCCTTCGTATGTCCCAATTGCCAAAGAAGCGTTAAATTCGCTGGTATGCTTTCGACACCCGGGCCTGCTGCCTCTTCACAACCGTCGACCCGTTTGCGCCTGCCAAACACCGGCAGACAATATATCCTGTTGTTTGTCCCGTTGACCCTGCTATCCTGGGTGATCTTCAAATGCTGTTATCCTTATGCGGATTATTTCACCGACTCTTACACGTATATACAGGCCGCGGCCCAGCAGGATGCGCTGAGCGTACGGCCGATCGGGTACTCGCTCTTCCTGCGGCTCATTCATATCTTTTCTTCTTCTGATACGTTCCTCGTTACGATTCAATATGCTTTGGTACAGGCGGGCTGTCTGACGCTTTTCCTGGCTATCCGGAAAATATACGCGTTGTCAAAAAGAGCAGAGTTAGCCCTTTTTGTGTTCCTGCTGATCGATCCGACGATTCACTATCTGTGCAACTATGTTTCCAGCGACGCCCTGTTCGTAGCGCTGAGCCTTTTCTGGATCGTGGTGCTGCTGAACCTGATCCGCCGCCCGTCATGGAAGGGATTGACCTTCGAGGTGATAGTGCTGATCCTGATCTTTAACCTTCGTTTTGTGGCCTTGTTCTTTCCCGCAGTTGCCGCCATCGCCTTTTGGCTTGCTCCGCCCGCAAAGGAAAGCCGCAAACCGGGAAGCTTATTATTCAAAGTGACGGGTATCGTTCTCAGCATCGGCATACTGGTGATCGGAACGCGCGTGATCCGGGCCATCACGATCCATGAGACGGGCGCAGCCACCTTTTCGGCCTTCAGCGGCTGGCAGATCGCCAATAATGCGCTGAATATGTATCCCTATATCCCGGTGGATACCACGGGGTTCCCCGACGCGGAAAGCAAGGAACTGTCGGGCTATGTCAAAACCTATTTCGAGACGACAGGCGCTGCACTGAAAGACAAGACGCCGGCGGCTGTTACGGACTATATGTGGATCCGCCAGCTGCCCCTGCATAAATACATGGACGCAATACAGAGACGGGAGACCCTTTCTTATTTTATTGCCTGGCACCGGGTTTCGGTTGTCTTTAATCGTTATGGTTATTTCCTGGTGAAGAAACACCCGTTTGCTTTTGGCCGTTATTACCTGTGGCCAAGCGCCAAAGGTTTTTTTCTTCCGCCGCTGGACGTCTTTGCCGTATTCAACGAAGGCAATTCCAAAATTGATTCGGTAGCGGTAAAATGGTTTCACTATCCCACCGACGTTCCCAAGGTCCGCTGGCCAAGGATACAGTCGACCCTGCTCGCGCCGATACCCTGGGTGGTGCTTTTGCTGAATATAATCTTTGCTGTCGTTGGGGGAATAATAAGCCTGCGATGGTGGCGAAATGGACGTCGTGCCAGCGCTGAGTACGGGTGCTTCTGGCTTGCAGCCTCCTACCTGGTCGTAAACGCCGCCTTTTCGATCTTCGCCTCGCCGACCGTATTCCGCTACGAGATCCTGCCTATCATCCTGTTGTTTGGATTTCTGATTGCCGGTGGAAGTTTGTTACGCAAGCCGCAGAGCTAACAACAAGCGGTGTGCGTGGGCATCGCACTTCGGCGAGGCGCACGGGGAGGCACCTCTGCGGGGCGGGGGCTGCCATAGTTCCGCTAATTTGGTATTCCTGGCTTTTTTCGGTAACTTCCTTATCAAATTATCCTAACGATGCAACCCATATCTCCGCTTTCTGCTGCCGAACAAAACCCGCTTTCATCCCTTGACGTTTGGGAAGACGACCTGTTACAACGTTATCCCGATCCGGAAGCGATCGCCAAAGGCAAGACCGCCGACGAATATAGAAATTATGAAACACCGGGGCGTGACACGGTAAGCACATTTTACCGGCTCAATCATACTTATCAAACTTATGATTTTGTACAACAGAAAAGGGCGGACTTTCTGAAATTCGATAAAAAGGAAATGTCTGTCTGGGCAGCTTTTGACTTTCTCAATCAGCTTGTCGACGACTCCGACCCTGATACGGATCTGGACCAATTCCAACATTTATTACAGACTTCGGAAGCGATCCGCGCCGACGGTCACCCTGACTGGATGGTGTTGGCGGGACTGTTTCACGATATGGGGAAAGTGCTCTGCCTCTTCGGTGAGCCGCAGTGGGCCGTCGTTGGCGATACCTTCCCGGTAGGATGTGCCTGGTCGGACAAGATCGTCTATCCGGAATATTTTCAATACAATCCCGACAAGGACGACCCGCGCTTTCAGAGCAAATACGGCGTTTATGAACCTGGTTGCGGGCTCAATAATGTTTGTCTCTCCTGGGGACACGACGAATATGTCTATCAGATGATGAAAGACTATCTGCCTGAACCGGCCTTATATATGCTGCGCTACCACTCCTTTTATTCGCAGCATAGGGAAGGGGCTTATGATCATCTGATGGATGACCATGACCGGGAAATGTTCAAATGGGTGAAGCTGTTCAACCCTTACGATCTTTATTCCAAAAATCCAACGCCTCCCGACTGGATGGCACTGCGCCCGTATTATGAGGAGCTGGTTGGAAAATATCTGCCGGCTACGATCAGATTTTAGTGGGCTTCACCACCGACCTGGCACGCGCGGGAGCTGCGGCAGCCATTAGTTCACCATAAAACCCTGCCCGGGGTCCACATAAAAATCATACGAACTACCCGAAGCAGTAACCGAAAGATCGATATACTCACCCGGCGCCAGGTCCGAAGGGACCTGCACTACCATAGCCTTGTCCGTCTTCGAGACGATCGTCAAACCATAAGGCCCACTCCAACCGACGTCGTACGTCACCACCGAACTGACCCCCGATAAAAAACTCCCGTTGATCGTTAGCGTTCCTCCTCTTGCAACAACGACACCGACAGGGAAAGTCACCTGGGGCGGGGGCAGGGTCAGCGTAAGGGTGCCACCGTTTGCCGTCCACTGACCACTGGTAAGCTGGATCGTATAGGTTCCCGTGTCGGCGAGAGTGACGTCGAAATACAGCTGTGAGGAGGTGATTGACGCCTCGATAGCTGTCCTGATCTTCTGGCCTTTTGGAGAGACCAGCACAACACTTGTCTGGTTCGTATCCGCAATAAAATACTGTCCTTCCAGTCGTATCGACAGCGGAGTGCCGATGGCGCCGTTGTTTGGATATACGTCGGTGATCTGAACCGGGGCCTGATTGATCACGGGTTTGAGCACATAGGTTTGAGTAATGCCGTTCTGTGCCGTGACGGTATAGGTAAATCCAGCATTGAAAGGGATACGCGTTCCCGAGGAAGGCTGGACTGTCGCGCGTGGAGAGACTGAGATAACCGGTGCAATAGAATCCGGGATGTCCTGCATCGGCGGCCAGTACACGATGATGGTATTGCTGTCGATGCTTGCGGTCAGAGCCGCGCCTGTGTTGTCTGTCAGCTGAAAAGAAGTAAGGGCAGCAAAGGGATATTTTGTGTCGGTCTTCTTACAGGAGGCAGCTGCCAAAAGCAGCAAAACGGCTGATCTTCTTACGGCAAAAAATGACATGGGAGGATTGGAATAAAAGGATGGCCTTGCCGACCTTCCGTTAAAGAATGGAGATTAGAACAGTTTATAGTGGCCAAAGATATTTGCTTTGTCCAGGGAACCGCTAACCTGAGCGGGTATCGAGTCTACCTGCAGGGCGTAGATCACAGTAGCCGAATTGATATTCGAATTGTTCGACACAATGACATAGCGGTTGGCAATGGGTACGGGCACATGCGTAGTTGCGTCATAGGAATAGTATCCTTTGAAATTGTTGTAAGCAGCACTTTCGCCGATAGAATCGGACCAGGCAGCCTGGAATCCGGTCTTGACATCGGTGACGGTAAGACTGCTCAACGTAGAGGATGCCTTGTCTACATATCCTATATAGGTCAGCGGAGTGCTGGTCTGTCGTACAATATAGGAATTGAAGAAACCTGTAAAACGAACCTGGACTGGCGTATGAGTCGAATCATTATTAGCCAGGTTATAAGGCACGCTCCCGAATCCAGCAGCACCCAATGTCGGATCGGCCCAATGGCCAAGGATCTCAAACGGGTTGACGGTTCCTGCTGTCACGGTCAGTATCTTAACCTTGCTGTCGGCATTGTCGGTTACTCCCAGGCCGGCGCGGGCTGGCACATCGGCGGCATTCTTTGTACATGCCTGCAATATTGCGGCCGACAGGACGAGGGAACCCAGAATTTGAATTGTCTTTTTCATCAGATAAAATTTTGGTGTTTGAAATGGTAATTGGACTGGACGGCGGCAAGGCCAACTTTTTTATTCAGGCAGCACAGTTCAGGGATTATAGATCAGGATTGGATAGGTCATAGCGGCTTTTATCTGTCCAAACATAGTGACATGAATGTGATAGAGTCCGCTTTCGATATCGGCCGGGATCTGCGGGGAATTGAGAACATAGACGCCATTTTCTACAAGGACCATGGTCTGCACACTGCCTAAATTCATCGGATAGAGATGGCCTGTTGCGTCAGACGATAGCTGCAGCGAGAAATCATTCAGGTTTAGCGTGTTGAAATTGCCAATGATGTTCAATATATACCCATTGACGGGATAGGCGAGCGTGTCGCCGGGCTGTGACAACTCCTGCAGCACCAGCGGCGGCGCCTGGATCACGATCTTCAACCGATATGTCGCTGTTGATCCATCCTTTCCTTTTATGGTATAACTGGCGGTAGTATCGGTGATGGGTACTGGCAAGGGCTCCGTTTGGAGGGTCGCGCCTTCGCTGACGGTGATGGCGGGATCGATGACCTGCAAATGGAAATAGAACGGCACATAGACAGTAATAAGATTGCTGTCATCGTCGATCGCGCCATAGATTACGCTGTCCGTCAGATTGGCAACTTTATATTCGAGTATCCTGTCCTGGCGTTGTGCAGGCAGCGATGTTGTTTTTTTACACGAAAAGAAGACGGCCAGGAATACGATCGACAGAATATATCTTGAAGGCATCTGAAGTAAGTTGAATAGAAGGATTAGTGAATGCTCAGGTCCGTGCTGCCGGGTTTGCCCAATACATACTGAAAGGTGAGATAGGGCGCTGCTGTGCCGGTCACAGGATTGGGATCCGCATCCTTATAAATGCTGATCATTTTGATCCGGGCGTATTCCCCTGCTGGAGTATGGACGATGATGGTCCGGTCCGGCCGGGCCCAGGCAGTATGCTGCTGCGTTCCACCTGTCGTATCGGTTCCGCCGATACCCAGCTGGTGACAGATGGGCGACGTATAATAAAGGGTGCCGCTCCAGTCGTAGACATACCAGCCCACGCCCTGCCCAAACAGCCCCGCGTCGTCCGTGCCTACCGCGGCTCCCGCGGTATTGTAGCTGAGATTGGAGGGCAGCACGTTGACGCTGTCGAAGTATTGCGCAATGATCGCAATACCGCCTTGGCCTGGTCCGCCTGAACCCGCATTGCTGCTGTTAGCGCCGTTGTTGCCGCCTAGGAAGCTGTTGAAGATGCTGCTGAAGCTGACATCCCAGCGATTCGTTTGTGCATAGAGGATGGGTACGCCCGTATTCCTGTCCAGGCTGAAGAGGATCGTCGCCCGGCTGGCGTCGGGTGCGGTGAGACTGGAGGTGTCGCCTGTAAAATTCGACACGGTGATCAGCCGGTTATACATCGTGTCGTTGGTCGGTGCCTCCGCGGTTGAATTATTTTTGCTTTTGGAGCAGGAGAACAGGCTGCCTGCGATAAGCAGCAAGAGAAGCCAGAGCCTTGGTGGAGAGGAAAGGTGCATCTTTTTCATGGCACAAAACTCTGGACATGCCTTGATCCTAAAGGGAAAAATAGTTACCTGAAAGGAAAAAAGCAATAAATTCGGGTCTTGTCCGGTAAAAACAACTGTCTATGGTTTCAAAAGTGTCTTTCAGCAGCAGCCTTCTTTTTCTCTTCTTCTTTGCTATAGCAACAGGATGGGCACAATCGCCCCGACAGCATATCGATTTCGATGAAGGCTGGAAGTTCCATCTTGGACATGCCGCTGATCCGCACAGGGATTTCAATTATGGTATCGGTAATATCCTGTCGAAGACCGGCGACGCCGGCGGAACAGCAATAGATATGAAGTTCGATGACCGCGGCTGGGCCGCTGTGCAGCTGCCGCATGACTGGGCGGTGGGACTGCCCTTTATACAGGTGGACAATGACGATGTCGACGGACATGGTTACCATACGGTAGGTGCGCTTTATCCTGAGAATAGCGTGGGATGGTATCGGAAAACGTTTACCGTCGACAGGGCCGATTCAGGAAAACGCTTTGTCCTTCAATTCGACGGCATCTACCGTGACAGCAAAGTCTGGATCAACAACTGCTACCTGGGCGGACAATTCAGCGGCTATTGCGGTTCTTCCTATGATATTACAGATTTCCTCCGTTTTAATGCTAAGAATACCATCGTCGTCCGGGTCGATGCAACGCAATTCGAAGGATGGTTTTATGAAGGCGCGGGCATCTACCGGCATGCCTGGCTGAATGTAACGGACGACGTGCACCTGACCGATCCGGGCGGCATATACGTGCATACGCAGACACAGGGCGATCAGGCGGTGGTCACCATCGAATCGATAGTACACAACGATGGCTTGCAGGCGAGGCCCGTAACCGTTACCTCCTTTATCACAGACAGGGCGGGTCATCGTTTGGCATCGGGGAATGAACAGCCCTTGTCGCTGCCGATCGATGGAAGCGGCAAGACCAGTCAGACGCTGACGATCCCGCATCCGGAGCTTTGGTCGCTGAAGGATCCTTATCTGTATCGGGCGACGGTACGGGTTCAGGCGGGAAATAAAATTCTTGACAGCGTCACCGTTCGCTTTGGCATCAGGACGATCACCATCGACAAGGACAAGGGACTTTTCCTGAATGGCGAGGCGGTAAAAGTACAGGGCGTCTGCTGCCACCAGGATCATGCGGGTGTTGGCGCAGCGCTGCCGGACTATCTTCAGTTCTATCGCATCGGTTTGTTGAAGGAGATGGGTGCCAATGCTTATCGCACCAGCCACAACCCGCCAACGCCGGAGCTGCTGGATGCCTGCGACAGTCTGGGGATGCTGGTACTGGACGAGACGCGGTTGTTGAACAGCGGCGCTGAATATGGCGCCGAGTTTGAAAACCTGGTTCTCAGAGACCGCAACCATGCCAGCGTATTTATGTGGTCCATCGGCAACGAAGAATATGCGATACAGGCGACCAACTGGGGCAAACGGATCGCACAGCACCAGCTGCTGCGCCAGCAGGAGCTGGACCCTTCCCGCACGGCCACCTGCGCGGTAAACATGGGCAATCACTATTCCGGCGTCAACGAAGTGATCCCTGTCCGGGGTTTCAACTATAACTTATCCGGGTTGGATGGCTATCACAAAGACCATCCCGATCAGCCGGTTATCGGAACAGAAGTGGCCAGCACCGTTTCGACAAGAGGCATCTATATAAAAGATACCGTCAATGCCTACGTGCCCGATTATGACAGCGTTTATCCGCCCTGGGCCAGCACCGCAGAACAGTGGTGGACGATCGCCGCGGCGCGCCCATGGATGATGGGCGGGTTTGCATGGACAGGGTTTGACTATCGGGGTGAGCCCACGCCATTCCGCTGGCCTGATATCAACTCGCATTTTGGGATCATGGATATGTGCGGCTTTGCAAAGACCGTGTATTACTATTATCAATCCTGGTGGACCGATAAAGACATCCTGCATATCGCGCCGCACTGGAATTGGAAGGGCAAGGAAGGACAGCCGGTGGCGGTTTGGGTCAATACCAACGCCGATAACGTGGAGCTTTTCCTGAATGGAAAAAGCCTTGGCAGGAAAGACATGCCGAAGAACGGCCATCTGGAATGGATGGTCAGCTATGCACCCGGAAAGCTGGAAGCGGTAGCCTATAAAAAGGGCAGGAAGATCACGGCGGTGGAAGAAACGACCGGCCCTGCATACCAGGTCGTCGCTTCACCCTCCAAGCCAGCCCTGCTGGCAGATGGCCAGGATGCAGTGGTGATCAATCTCAGCGTGGTCGATAAAAAAGGACGCATGGTGCCCGATGCGGGGAATCTGTTGCATTTTGTTGTCGATGGGAACGCGCGTATCATCGGGGTTGGAAATGGAGACCCGAGCAGTCATGAGGCGGACGTATATACGGGTAAAGACTGGCAGCGCCGGCTGTTCAATGGGCAATGCCAGGTGATATTGCAGTCTGCCGGAAAGGAAACGAAGGAGGTGCATTTCATTGCGACGGGTGACGGGCTGCAGCAAGCGCAAATAAGTTTATAAAGAAGAAGCGGGTTAACCCTGCTTCTTTTGCTTTGTCCTGGTTTTTACCGGCGGCGGTGCAGGAGCCGGCATCACCTCTTTCCCCGAAGGGTCATTGACGATACCCGACAACAGGATAGCGTTATGCGGCTTTTCCATCAGTACATAAAAGAAGGGTCGGTTGAACATGATCTGACGGGCATTAGGCCGACCAGGATCAGAAAGGCTGATCGAGCCGCCGGATGATGGAGCAGCGGCAAGCCCTGTTTCATTTACCTGTATGGAAGTTCCCTGTACGATCTGCGAGAGACTCGCTTTGCTGCCGCCCGTAGGGAACATCGCGGAGAGATCCGCTTCTTCCACGGACGCCATCCCCATTTTTTCAAGAACGGGTTTCAGATTGCTTATTTCATTGCTGGCCTCCCAGCGAGGCAGCGTCAGCTGCACCCATTGATCCGTCACCTTATTAAGCGCGGTATTGAGTCGGATCGGAGTAAAATTATACAGCCAGTCCGTGATAGAAAGCTGCTCGTTTTCCGGAAGCAATACCAAAAGACTATAGTTATCCCCGGCGCCGCAAGGGAGTTCCACCATCGTAAAGGCCGTATCCGCATAGGTATGAATAACGCCTGTCCGTTGCATCATCGGGACTGGCCGCACGCGTCCGGGACGCACATAGAAGTTGCCGTCGTGCGTGTATTCTGGGTTAAAGGCAGCTGTCCAGTCGCCTCTGAAAGCAAAAGCGCTCAGCAGGTAGATACAGTCGCGGGGGCTGGCCTGCTGCATGACCGAAAGGATCTGGTGATCCGTATTCTGATCGGCCCAGTGATTGATCTGGTCGACGGCCTGACGGCCCGCAAAAGTCGAGGGAACTGTTGCAGCATAGTAAAAATTGGATAACAGACTCTCGTAGATCGGAGAAAGACCCAGTTTGCGCTGGTTATACCAGCAGCTTTCAACTGCCGACACTTTTACCTTGCTGTCCTCTATGGGCAATTGCTGCAGCAGATCCTTGCATTCACTGTTGAGGTAGGGGATATCGATCCCTTCTGTGCCAAGGGTTTGGGTGATGGTGGTCCGGGTATCCTTGACCGCGCCATTACAAAGCATACTGAGGTTGAGATAGACACTTAGGGGAGAGATAAGCTTGTTGTTGCGGGCCGTGTCGGCCTGCAATACTGTCTTTAATAGCCGGAAGGCAAATTCGTTGTGGCTTTGAGTAAATTCCGGGCGAGAGGGGTTGGGCGCCGGCTTTTGTTTCCAGACCGGAATAAAGGCCATGAACGCAGGCAGGAGACAGCCGAGAAAATATCTCTTCATGATAATCGATACTGCGAGATTTAAGGCTGTCTCAGGGGCGGATCAAATATATAAAAATAATCCAAAGAGCCCGCTATAGACGGGCCCTTTGGATCATAAAAGTTATTTGCGAACGAGTTTTATCGTTTTGGGTTCTCCATCGTGGATCACTTTTAAGATATAAACCCCTGAAGGATAAGCCGACGCATCGATATCGACGACGCTGGTGGTGGCTTCGACCCGTTGAGTCCGCAGCTGCTTGCCGTCGACGCTGAACAGGCTGATCGTAATGGGCTGCTGCGTTGTGGAAGAAAGATAGAGCCGGAACAGTCCATCCGAAGGGTTTGGCGCCACTTCGGCGATGGATATACTGCTCGTACTGGCGGCGGCGTTGGTGCTGAGCAGCCGGTCGCTGTTGGATTCGGAAACTATATCCTTACCGCACTGGGCGCTGGTACTATAGGCCAGGTCCAGTTTGGGGAAGCCAAAGTTGTCCTCCCAGGTAAGGATCGCAAGCTCGGGAAGAGGAATATTGAAAATATAAAGCGGGGCCGTAGAGAACGTCGTGTCTCCTCCGGCGGGAACAGTCAGGCTTCCGTGTTGGTTGTTGCCCGATACTGACCAGCTGGCCGTAACCTCGAATGGATTAGGGTTGCTGATCTGCCAGAAACGCTTTGTTTTGGGAGTGGGCGAACACAGCGGCGATAGTTTCAACGGCTTGATATAGCTGTTGGGGAACTTTACAACGCCGACGGCGTCTGCTGCTTTGATCAGCCCATAACCGGTTGCGAAATCAAAACCCTTGTCAAAAGCCGTTGTATAGGGATTGTCCATGTCGTACGTATTCGTCGAAAGGATGCCTTTTATCTGGGCAGGTGTGATCGTGTTGAACTTCTCTGCTTCGATCATCAGCGATGCTACGCCGGCGGCATGCGGGGTGGCCGCCGAAGTTCCAAAGAAATTGGGGAAGCTGTCGGTGTCCTGTACGATATCGCCGTCCCCGAACGGATTGAAGAAAGAAGTATTGCCGCCGTCGGGCGCAACGATCTCCGGTTTGTTACGAACCAGCGGGGCGATCCGATTCCCTGCTTTGTCGTAGTAGTTGGCTACGCCGCCTACGGAAGAAAAACCTTCGACGACGGGTGTGTCGACGCCGTATGCGGGCGTTTCATAATAGGGCGCAGCGCCTACGGAGATGGCGCCATCCGCCTTTGTATGTCCTGTGAGCGTCGGGGCCAGGATACCAGGTATAGCGGGCGTGGTAAGATAGAAGAGCGCGTCTCCGTAATGGATGTATTTGACCTGTGTAGGGTCGGGGCCTGCATACTTGAGGATGACCAGGTAAAAAGTGGAGCTGGTCGTCGTATTCTGATAGCCAAAGACCTCGATAGGGTCTCCACTTTTTATATTGTCGGATGCGCCGGAAGCGACGACATTACCCTGCGCGTCGAGCAGGTAGATATCCAGGTCGGAAGTACAGCCTACGCCGCTCGCGGTAAAGGAAGGCTGATCCCACTGAAAGGACGCGATAAAGATACCGCCCGGCGGGATATACATCGGCTGGAAATAGCGGGGCGCATCACCGGGGCCGCTGAAATTGTGCGCCGTACCATTGCCTGCACCCAGCACCTCCTGCGTGCTGCCGCGATAGGGACTCTCATAAGAACGGATGCTTTCGTTGCCGGCAGCAGAGAAATAGGTTACGCCCTGGCTTTTGACCTGGTCTACCGCCTGGGCAATGATCCCATCCTGGAAGAAGGGTTCCGCATAATAGATCACGTCGTCCGCTATAACATTACAGCCTGCCGATGCAAGCTGCAGAATGCCTTGCGCGAAGTCTGCCTGGCCGTTGTCTGCGGTATGAAATGCAAGGCTTGCGCCGGGAGCTACATCGTGTACGATCTCGAGCATCGCACGCCCTTCGTCTGTGCCCCCGGAGTCGAGGTCGGACAATACTTTTACGGGTGTTTTATAATTGAAGGGATTGGCGGCTCCAGGGAGTTCGCCATGCGCAATGCCGATGCCGGCGGTGCCCAGGTTGTTGTAGCTATCGGAAAGGACGCCGACAGTTGTGCCTTTCCCGGATACGTTATATTTTTTGCGCGCCAGGTAAGAGCCCTGCGCGGTATCGCCCTGGCTGATGACCGGGACTGGTTTTGTACCGGTGGGAGCGAAGCGCGGCTGGATGAAGCCGGCGGGAATGGTGGCGTTTGCACGGAAGGCGGAGGAGCCGGCATGCAATTCAGTGGATGCCGGACCCCTGTGTCCCAGATGCATCGGCTTATAAGCAGGATGCGCCCAGCGGATCGAAGACGAGTGGTCCAGCTGCGATAGGGCGCTGACCGGTATCTCTGCCGAGATAGTACGGGCATAGACGGCGGTGATCTTTGCGCCAAGCTTTGTCAGTTCAGCCTTGGCAGAGCCAAGGTCATCTTTTACCGTGACGTCGATGACGACCCGGTCGCCTTTAAATTGCAGAAATTTTTCGAAGGAAAGATTGGTGGTGGCTGCCGAAGGATTGGTGCTGACCGCTTTCTTTGTTGCGGCCGATAACTTGAATTGGACAGGAGACTGACCTGCCGCCAGCTTTTGCAGGTCAGGATTCAGAATGTTTGCGGTTTTGGCGGGGGCGGGAGAAACGACAGATCCGCTGAAGCTGGGGTTGCCCTTGATCTGGGCTTTGATAAAGGGAGAGTACAATAATGCCAGTAGAAAAAATAACGGTAGACATCTTTTCATAAAATGGTGTTTTGATTAGTTGGTGGCTTCTAAGGGGGGACGTGCAGTCAGCGCTTGCCTTTGACAGGATGATGGATCGCAGTGGAGAAAGATGGAAATACCTTGGCGTAGATCAAGGTACAAAACTTTTTGATCCGCCTTATAAAAATCTATCCTACTACAACGTTTTCGTAATTTACGCCGGACAAGGCAAGGTGATTATGTATATTCAATAGCATTAAAAAACACCTTGTCTTATGAAGCCGGTTAATTTAAAAGAATTAGCCAGAGAGCTGAATTTATCTGTCTCCACCGTCTCCCGCGCACTCCGGGATAGCTGGGAGATCAGCACTCCAACAAAACAACGCGTATCCGATCTGGCGAGGAAGATGAACTTCCAGCCGAACCCCTATGCCAGCAGTCTGCGTAAGCGTCACAGCCGTACGATTGCACTCGTGATACCCGAGATCGCAAACAATTTCTTTGCGCTGGCGATAAAAGGGATCGAGACCGTTGCAAGAGAAAAAGGGTATCATGTTCTGATCTATCTGACCAATGAAGAAGTGGAAGAAGAGATTGCAATCGCCAATAGTCTGCAGAGCGGCCGCGTGGATGGAGTCATTATGTCGCTTTGCGGATCGATGCAGGACACGGAACATTTACTGGAATTGCAGCAGCGGAATCTGCCGTTGGTGTTTTTTGACAGGGTTAGCGAGACGGTGGCTGCGCCGAAGGTCATCACCAACGACTATGAAAGCGGGTTTATCGCCACCGAACACCTGTTCCATGCCGGATGCAGACGGATCGCCCACCTCACCATGTCGATGGACCTGAGCATTTCGCAGCGGCGGCAGCAAGGCTATACCGATGCGTTGACCCGCTACGAGCTTTCCATCCACCCTGAAAGGGTGATTCACAGCGGCAGAGATGAAAGCAATACGTATCAGCGCATAAAGGCGTTATTCCTGTCCGAAGAAAGACCCGACGGCGTATTTGCCTCCGTGGAAAAACTGGCGGTGCTGGTCTATCATATCTGCCGGGAGCTGCAGCTAAAGATACCCGATGACATAAAGGTGATCAGCTTTTCCAACCTGCTGACGGCCTCGCTGCTGAACCCCTCGCTTACTACCATTGCACAGCCAGCCTATGAAATGGGGCGGGAAGCCGCCGCTATCCTGTTCAGAAGACTGGAAAAAAAGACCTCCGAAGACAGGGTGATGCTGCCCGCCGCGCTGGAAGTGCGGCAGTCGACCCGCGCGGGAAGCTAACCCGTAGTGTACGCACGAGGCCGGCACGTGCCGGCAAGGATCGTCCCTGCACCTTGCAAGCGGCCCGGCCTATTTACCTCCAGCCGCGCTGATCTCGTTGGCCAACAGCGGCCAGTCCTTATTGTATCGATGGGACTGCTGCATATCCGCTTTTATACGCGCGACGATATCCGGATGCTGGCTGGCGATATCCTTTTTTTCTTCGGGATCTTTTTCGAGGTCATATAATTCGATAGGAGCATCGGCATTGGTGTTGACGCCTTGACGAATGCCCTTCCACCTGCCCCAGCGAACGGCTTGTCGTCCGCCATTCTCATGAAACTCCCAATAAAGAAACTCGTGTTCTTTTGCGGGCCTGGACTTGCCGTAAAAGACAGGCAGGATCGAAAGACCATCGATAGAAGGAGTAATGGGGGTGCCGGTAAGCTCTTCGAAGGTGGGGAATAGATCCCAGAAGGTTCCGGTGTAATTGCTGACGCTGCCGGCTTTTATCTTGCCTGGCCACTCTGCGATAAAGGGTTCGCGGATACCTCCTTCATAGAGGTCGCGCTTGATCCCGCGGAATTGGCCGCTGCCGTGGAAGAAGACGGGATCGCCGCCGCCTTCGCGATGCGGCCCGTTGTCGCTGGAGAAGATGATCAATGTATTGTCGGCGATACCCAGCTCCTGCACCTTTTTACGGATCTCTCCGACATACTTGTCGAACCGGGAGACCATCGATGCAAAAGCCGCATGCGGGTAAGGCTCAAAGGTATAGTCTGACTTCTTATCGTTCGGGCCCGGTGTCCGGGGCGACTCATGGAGTTGCTGGATATACGCATAATATACGCTGTCATGCGGTACTTGTAAGGCGGCATGGGGCAGGGTATAGGCCAGGAAGAGGAAGAAAGGATGATCATGCTGCTCGTCGAGGAAATGCAGCGCATGCTGATGGATCAGATCGGCAGAATAAACGGAGTCCGAATGGAGATTGCCCGGCAGCTCGAGCCGCTGCCCGTTATCCCAAAGATGATCGGGGTAATAGTTATGCGCCAGCGACTGACAGTTATAACCAAAGAATGTCGTGAACCCTTTCTTTAGCGGTTCACCGGTAGAACCGGGATAACCAAGCCCCCATTTGCCAAATGCGCCGGTGGTATAGCCCTGCTCCTGCAATACACTGGCAATGGTGAGACTGGAGTCGGCAAGAGGGTACTGTCCCTCCGGCTTAAAGCCCCTGTTGCCGCGTATCACTGTATGACCTGTGTGCAAACCCGTCATCAGACTGGCGCGCGATGGCGCACAGACCGCGGTCCCCGCGTAGAACTGCGTGAAGCGCATACCGCTCGCAGCCATCCTGTCTATATTGGGCGTATGAATGATGCGCTGTCCCTGAAAACCTACGTCGCCATATCCAAGGTCATCGGCGAGAATAAAAATAATATTGGGTCGCTTCGCGGTTGATTGCGCCGCCGCGTTTAACGATAGGGCAGCGAACAACAGGCCATAAACAAAAGTTCTCATGCACGCAAGATAGTAAAATCTACTTAATTGGTAGACTTTTATAGACCCGATCGTTCCCCGTATGTGCTGACCAGGGATGCATCGCGCGGCTGAAGGTTAAAGATATCTGCAAGCAGCTCGTAGGAATGCAGCCGGTCCTCCGCTCTCTCCGTAAAGGTGGAAAGCACGAGTTCGTTTACTCCGAACTGATGGGCTATACCGGTCAGCATTTCTTTTAACTGTGCTGGTGTGCCGATGGCCGTACGCTGACGGTTATAGAGCACGCGCTGCCATTCCGCCGGGGTATATGCATAGGCGCTGGCAGCGGCAGATGTCGGTATCTCATCGTATTGGCCTTTTTCGAAACCTAGCAGGCGGTAGTCGATGAGCGCCTGTGTCTCCTTCACTTTTTGCGGGTCTTCCGAGCAGAAGGCAAATATGCCAACGCTGGCCAGGGGTTCGGGGTGTTGGGAAGAAGGCCTGAATCGTTCGGTATAGGCACGTATCGCCTCCGGCCCGCCCACAGGGTTGATGAACTGCGCATAGCAGAGCGCAATGCCGTAGTGCGCCACCAGATAAGCGCTTTCTCCGCTGGAAGTAAGCATCCACAATTCGGGCTGCGTACTTATTTGCGGGATGGCCCTGATCTTCCCTTCAAAAGTACCTGGTGTAGGGGTATCCGAAAGAAAGGCGTGCAGGTCTTTTATCTGGCGGATATATTCCTGCGGGTCAAAAGTATTGGACGGATTGAGCAGCTGCGCGGTCAGCCGGTCCCCTCCCGGCGCACGTCCAAGACCAAGGTCGATACGACCAGGGTAAAGGGCTTCCAATAACCGGAAGTTTTCGGCGACCTTTAAGGTGCTGTGGTTGGGAAGCATGATCCCGCCAGAACCCAGACGGATGCCTTTTGTTTCGGCAGCCAGACGACTGATCAGTATTTCAGGGGCAGCGCCAGCCAGTGTGACGGTATTATGGTGCTCAGAAAGCCAGTAGCGGGTATATCCCAGTCTGTCGGTCAGCCTGGCCAATCGTATCGATTCCTGCAGGGCCGCCGACGCATCGCCGTTTTTCCGGATAGGGGTCTGGTCCAGTACGCTCAGGCCTAATTTCTTTTGCATAGTGAAGTAAATAACAAGGCTGGCCGCCGAAAGGTTGAGCAGCCGGCAGCCCGCCCGCAAATGCACGGTTCGCCTCAAAGGACGCCGGCAAACCACCGGAAACCTCGCACGCCGGAAACATCGCACGCCGGAAACATCGCACGCCAGAAACATCGCACGCCAGAAACCTCGCACGCCAGAAACCTCGCACGGCAGAAACCTCGCACGCCGGAACCTTCGCACGCCGGAAACGGGCCATTCGCACTCAATTGTGATGAGCGGTTCCCAAAAAGCTTGCGAATCCGGCTTCTTGTTTGTAAGGTTGTATCATAATGATATCATTTTGATATCAAAATACATAACTCTTTAAATAACAATTATATGCAAGAAGTTTTGGCTGAAAAAACGCGTAAATCCAGGAATGGTTACGAGATTTTGTTGATCATGTTGGTCATAATGGTCCTTTCTGTTTTTCTTTTTGGGATCATCGGGCCTTTTGCGGCGATACCCGCGATAGTCGTGTTCCTTTGCCTGAAAGGGTTCAAGGTCGTGGACCCCAATACGGCCAGGATCCTTTTATTGTTCGGCGCCTATCGGGGAACCATAAGACAGAGCGGTTTGGTTTGGGTCAATCCATTTTATGCTACCACCGTGGTCTCCTTAAGAGCGCGCAATTTTGAAAGCGAACAGATAAAGGTGAACGACAAACTGGGCAATCCTATCCTGATCAGCATCATGCTGGTCTGGCGGGTTGAAGATACTTATAAGACGATCTTTGAGGTCTATGACTATGTCAATTTTATAAGAGTGCAGACCGATTCTGCCGTCAGGACCCTGGCTGCCTCTTATCCTTATGATCATTTTGAAGACGAACGGGCGGCAATCACATTGAGTACGAATTTCAATGAAGTAAATGCAACGCTGGAGAAAGAGATCAGGGATAGGCTCACGATCTCGGGGATCGAAGTGGTGGAGGCCAGGATCACTCACCTCTCTTATGCGCCGGAGATTGCGCAGTCGATGCTGAGAAGACAGCAGGCCGTTGCGGTTGTTGCTGCCCGTCATAAGATTGTCGAAGGCGCAGTCAGTATGGTGGAAAGCGCGCTGCAGCTTTTGTCTGCCAAACAGATCGTAAACCTGGATGAAGAGAAGAAGGCGGCGATGGTCAGCAATCTGATGGTCGTGCTTTGCGGCGACAAAGAATCGCAGCCCGTTGTCAATACGGGGACATTAAATCATTGATGAATGGCGGAAAAGAAATCCTTTGCATTACGAATAGACGCTGAGATGATGAAAGCCATCGAGAAATGGGCAGCCGATGAATTTCGCAGCGTCAATGGGCAGATCGAATGGATCCTGCATCATTCGTTGAAACAATCGGGGCGGCTAAAGGAAAAGCCTGACCGCTCCGATCCTGCTATTGAAAAAAAAGAATGATCCACGAGATACGACAGAAGAGTAAAAAGAAATTCGACCCGCGGGCCTTTTTTTGACTGTAGAAAAATATCCACACGCTTTTGCCGTTAGAGGTTAAATCCTTAAGCCGCAAGCACTATCCTTATGTCGCCAACCTTTAGCCTACGAAAGCCCGTCCTGTTCTGTTTGAGCCTGGCGCTCTTGACATGTAACGGCCCCTCTGTTTTTGCCCAGATCAATGCTTATGCCAAGGTCGCCGGAATATCCGGAACTATTTTTTCAGTGGGCAATGTCAATCAAACGTATCACAACTTTACTGTAGGCGAACAGATCATTATCATGCAGATGCAGGATACGGTCATCGGCGCCAATACCGTGAATAACTCCAGCTTCGGAACGATCAGCAACATTGCGAGTGCGGGTCGGTTCGAGGCTTTGACGATTTCTTCGGTAAGTATCAGCGGTACGTCGGGTACTATAATGACGACTACGGCGCCGGCTTATACCTATGATGTTTCGGGCAGCGTACAGATCATCAGTTTTCAGACATTGGGCGCCAATGTTACGCTGAGCTCTACTACTACTGCGCTGCCATGGGATGGCAGCGTGGGTGGAGTCGTTGCTTTTCAGGCCGGGGGAACGCTGACGCTGGCAGCTTCTGTCAACGCAGACGTGAAAGGTTTTCGCGGCGGCGCCACTTCTTCGAACTATGAATCGGGCTGCGAGCCAACGGTATACACCAGTACCTATAGCGTTTATGCGCAAAAAGGGGAGGGCGCGCACTATTCCAGCTCACTCAACTATTCTACCTATACGGGCCGCGGTCTTTTTGTAAACGGCGGCGGCGGCGGAAGTGATGATAACGGCGGCGGTGGTGGTGGCGGTAATTATACAGCAGGCGGTCTTGGCGGACATGGGTGGAGCTGTACAACTGAGACTACCGCTTCGGGGGGGCTCGGTGGTCTCGGGCTGATGTCTTATATCGGTGGCAACCGCGCCTTTATGGGCGGCGGCGGAGGTGGCGGTCAGCAAAACAACGGCTATGGTACGGCTGGCGCGGCAGGCGGCGGTATCGTTATCATAAAGGTCAATGAGCTGAAAACGTCCTGTGATGGATCGTCGTATTCGATCACTGCCAACGGTGGTTCCAACGGGCTTAACGGAGGGAACGACGGCGCTGGCGGCGGCGGGGCAGGCGGCAGTATCCTCTTGGATGTAAATACCTATAGCGTCTCCAACAGCTGCCCGCTGACGATTTCCGCCAATGGCGGCGTGGGCGGTTCTGTCAACGATCCGGGAGAACACGGCGCGGGCGGTGGCGGCGGCCAGGGGGCCATCATCTTCCTTTCCGCGCTTCCCACCGACAATATTACCGTCACAACGACCCCAGGCGCCGGGGGGAAAAACAGTACGTCCAGCGGAACGACCACGACAGGTGATGGCGCAGGCTCCAGCAATTCTGGGGTAGTGACGGGAACGCCGATCATACTGCCCGTTACATTCAGCAGCTTTACAGCGGTAAAGAGCGGCAGCGATGCGCTGTTGACCTGGAAGACATCAAAAACCTATCAGTCGGTAACGTTTACGATTGAACGCTCGGCAGACGGTCTCAGCTACACCGCCATCGGCGACGTCAACGCACTGATCGACGCCAGCGGATCCGAAACCTATACTTTTACCGATGCGGCCGTGCTGCCCGGTAAGAACTTTTACCGGATCGTCGAGACGGATCTCGCCGGCAAACAATATTATTCGAATGTGGCAATGGTCGATTGGTCGTCCAACACAGCTGTCTTCCACCTGTATCCCAATCCATCCAGCGGCTCGTTTACCCTGCAGCTGGTTTCGGCAGGGGCCGGACCTGCTGTTGTCTGCATCCAGGATATTGCCGGGGCCGCCGTCTATCAGGCGACCATTGTACTCGCAGACAGCAAAGTGCTTGTCGCGCCTTCACAGCATCTGACACCAGGCGTTTATATGGTCCGTGTATCGACTGCCACAGGAACCCAAACGGGCAAACTACTCATCCGCTAAACGCCATCATATTTCGGAGGCTGGCCAATAAAAATTTTTGTTATCGGCCAGCCTCCCTACCTTTGCGGTCAAGCGTGACCGCTGATGCTCAAGTATCCTGTTACCATATTATTGTTACTGCTCCTGGGAGTTCAGACATTCAGCAAATGGTGCCTGATCGCGGAATTTCAGATCAACAGGGACTTTATTGCCAAAAATCTTTGTGTCAATCGCGCCCGCCCGGCTTGTTGCTGTCATGGCAAATGCTATCTCAACAAAAAGATGGCCGCAGACGAATCTGGTCAACAATCGCCGGAAAAGAGCGGCAGCCGCGAAGAATCGGTCTTTCAATTACACGCATTCGATTACTCGCTGCCCAAACGCGTAGTCGTCGATCTTTCTATCTTACATCATACGCCTTACCGGGATGATCTTTCCCAGGACCCTGTTTTCGCGTTGGACCAGCCTCCCCAGGCCTGGGATTCTTTTCATCTTTAGCAAACAAGGTTGTTCACTTAAGCCGGCTTTATGCACCGGATAGTCGTCTTTACAAGACGCATGACGGTCGTTCTGCTGCTGTTTGCATCGGTCTTGCAAACCTTTAGCAGCACGGTTGTTATCGTCGACTTTTATATCAATCAGGACACCATTGCCCAGACCTTGTGTATCAACCGGTATCGGCCAGAGCTGTTGTGCTGTGGCAAATGCCAGCTGACAAAGAGGCTGCGGCAGGACAATAAGGAGAGCCACGATTCGGAAAAGAGATCCGAATCGCGGGTTAGCAATGTATTGTCTTCGCGTTCCTTTTATCTGACCTCCTTTATTTTATTCCGCCGCGAAGTACGGCAGGAATACGCGTTGTTGCGTGTCGACAAGACGGTCGACCAGCCCTCTCGACATTTCCATCCCCCTGGCTGGCGCTGTTAGTCCCTGCTTTGTCGATTTTTTCTTTCCCACATCAATCAACTTCAATGAAGACGTTACAACGCTGCACCTTCATAATACTACTGCTTTGCTTTTATTTTAGCCCTTATGCGCAACAGTCCAGGCCAGACACCACGCGTGTCGACGAATTGGGCCAGACCATCGTCACGGCCAGCCGTACCGCACAGAAAAGAACGGAAGCCCCCGTTGCGATCAGTATCCTCTCTCCCACAGTGATCCATGACACCAAGGCCAATCAGCTCGACCAGCTGCTCAATAAGGTAAGCGGCGTGTTTATGGTCGACCTGGGGAACGAACAGCATGAAATGAGTATCCGCCAGCCGATGAGCACGGCCAGCGTCTTCCTCTATCTGGAAGATGGTCTTCCCATCCGCACAACCGGTATCTATAACCACAATGCCTTGCTGGAAATGAATGGGGCGGCAACACAACAGATCGAGGTGATCCGTGGACCCGCTTCTTCTCTATATGGCGCGGAGGCGATCGGCGGCGCCGTCAATTTTATCACGCTGACACCCCCCGCCGCGCCAAAAGGAATGCTGAGTGTACAGGGCAATAACAATGGCTATCGGCGGGTGGATGCGCAAATAGGTTCGACCATCGGCAAATGGGGATTGTCGGCCAGCGGCTATTATGCTAACCGGACCGATGGCCCCATACAATACAGCGACTTCCACAAGACCGCCTTTACCTTGAGGGCAGACTACAAGGCCAGCGAAAAACTGACCTGGAGCACCAGCGCCACCTATGTAAATTACTATAGCGATATGTACGGCGCGCTGGACAGCGCTCATTTTGCGCAAAAGAATTACAACACGCCTTATTCCTTTACTTATCGCAGGACAGATGCGTTGCGTATCCGCAGCGGTCTGGACTTCCGCTGGAATGACCAGTCATCGACACAGGTGACGCTGGCTTACCGGAATAACAGCATCGGGCAGAACCCCTCTTACTACATTGCCAACAGCCTGACAGACCCTTCATCGGCCAACGGACAGATCAACAACAGCTCTTTTCACAGCTATCTGCTGGTCGCGCAGCACCAGCAGCGGTTCAACTGGCTGGGAAGCAAATTGATCGCGGGGATCAGCTCCGATATCAGCCCCAGCAGCTATATCGCGCATTATATCAAGATACAGCGGGACACAAAAGGCAACTACGGTTCATACGAAAACACGGATTCGCTGCTGAGCAATTACAAAACGGGTATCGATAACTGGGCATCCTACCTCAGCTATGAATTGAGCCCATTCCGGGGATTTAAGGCGGTGGCCGCATTGCGGTATGATTTCTTTCATTATACCTTCCGGAACTATCTTTCTCCATCGGCTTCCACCGGCGCGCCGGATACAAAGAATGACTTCAACCGCTGGACGCCAAAAGTGGGCCTGACCTACAACTACAAAAGGGTAGGCCTTTATGCGAATTACAGCCAGGGCTATGTGCCGCCGCAGGTGACGGATCTTTACAACGGGGTAAAAGTGCCTTACCTGAAGCCACAGACCTTTTTCAATTATGAAGCAGGCGGCTGGCTTTCGATCTGGAAACATAAGCTGTATGCCGACTGGAGCGTGTACTGGATGGATGGAACGAATCAGATCATCTCCGTCCGCCAGGACGACGGGACCTATATCGACGAGAACGCCGGCAAGACAAGGCATAAAGGAGTAGAATATGGACTGACCTTCCGCCCGACAGACGAATGGACCTGGCGGGTCAGCGGCTCCAATGCCGACCACAAATTCGTCGTTCAATATGAGAATAACCACGACTACAGCGGCAACCAAATGGCAGCGGCGCCGCATTTTATCGGTAATACGGAACTGACCTGGCGCCCGGCCTTCTTTAAAGGCTTCCGCCTGGGCGTAGAGTGGCAGCACCTGGGGAAGTACTGGATGGATGACGCAAATACAAAGCAATACAGCGGTTTTGATATCGTCAACTTCCGGACGGGTTACCAGTGGCGTAAAGTTGAAGTATGGGTCAATGCACTGAACGCTTTTAATAAATACTATGCAGCCCTTGCCTCAAAATCGACCTACGGATACAGTTACAACCTGGGCGATCCCCGCGAAGTAACGATCGGTGTTTCTTATCACTTCTTTAATTAACGGCCATGATCGCAAAAATCTATAAGTGGCATCGGAGACTGTCGATCATTATTGCGCTGCCCGTGCTGTTATGGGCTTCGACAGGGGTCATGCACCCCCTGATGACCAATATCCGTCCGGCAGTAGCAACACAAGGATGGCCCGTGACAGCCGTCGACAGCGGCCGCATAAAAGTAACCGCGGCGGAAGCACTGTCCCGTCATCATCTGGATAGTATCGCATCGATCCGGCTGGTGCATATCGATACGAACTGGTTTTACCAGGTGATGCCGGCGGCGCACGCAGGCGCAAAGGGAGTGATCCCAATTTACTTTAGTTGTACGAACGGTAACCCGCTGCCCGCAGGCGACTGGTTGTATGCGCAGTATCTGGCGCGGCATTTTCTGGAAGGCAGGGAAGAAAAAGCGGCCTCGATGTCCATGCCAATGGACAGCGAGGCCAACCCCATGCACGACTGCTGTGGAGCGGCTGCCGACTGTGTGCTGCATCCCGCGCATGGTGCGGCGGTCCGGAATGTGTCGATGCTAAGCGACTATACCCCCGAATACAAGGCCATTAACCGGCTTTTGCCCGTCTACCAGGTTTCCTTCGAACGTCCGGACGGTATCCGCATCTACGTTGAGACTACACATGACCGTTATTCCTTTGCGATGGACAACCGCCGGATCGTGTTTGATCGCATCTTTCAACTGTTTCATACCTGGGGCTGGCTGGATATCTTAGGAAAGGGAAAACTGGTAGTCGAAGCATTGTTTGCAATCACCGCTCTTGCGGTTGCGATCATGGGGATTATTTTATTCTTTGTCACGCGTCCCGGGAAGTCAGGGACAACCACCCTGGTGCGGCGCCGCAGCTGGCACCGGTATACCGCGATCGTTGCATCCTTGTTTACACTGCTATGGACGGGCAGCGGCGCTTATCACGCACTGACCAAACTGCATACCGATGACCGGGACCGCTTCTTTGTCGACGACCACTTTGCAGCCAATACGCTGTCGCCGATCCAGGGCCGTTTACAACAGGCGATGGGCGGACCGGTCAGCAACTGGAGCGTGATAAAGATGAACGGGAAACTGTACTGGCAGGTCTATGGCGTCCCTGGTCATGCTGCTGCGCATAAAGACCTTATGAAGGATGGAAAAGCGTCGCTGCCCCTCGTGAAATATGTTTTGTGTGACGATTATACGGTATTGCCCGGCGGAGATTCGCTTTACGCACGAGCCATGGCTTCGCAGTTCAGCGGACTGTCTGCGGACGCGGTGACCCTCGTAAAACCGGTCACGACCTTTGGTGATGAGTACAACTTTACCGATAAACGGCTTCCTGTTTGGGAAGTCGCTTATCGTGCGCCGGGCCGCCCGCGCTACTTTGTAGAGACATCCAGCGGAAAACTAGCTTCGATGGTCGATGATCGCGCGATGGCGGAAGGCTGGAGTTTCTCTGTCTTCCATAAACATCACTTTATGGATTGGGGCGGTAAACCGGTACGCGATGGAAGCACGATCTTCTGGGCGCTGATGCAGGTGATCATGATAGGGATCGGACTGCTGCTGTACTTCACGCGACGTACCCGCAAAAAATAAAAAACGCGGTTTATTGGCGGAATTAGAATAAAGTTATAATTTGCAACGTAGTTTCAAAATGTAATTTGAGCCAAAACCGCACCATACGAGCGATACTGACCGGGTTTTTACTGGCGCTGTTTGCGCTGGCGATTACGCCTAAAATTGCGCTTCATGCCTTAGTCGCGCATCACACGGACCAGCATCTTCGTGCCGACAATGGTGTGGATCAATACAATACCGCGGGCTATCATTGCGCCGTCGAGAACCTGGTGGTGGAATTACCTTTCCTGCACCAGGTTCTTGCTTTTGAAACCATTGTCCCCCGCTCCTTTGGGGCATTCTGTTCAGTTGCTTTACAAC
Organism: Chitinophagales bacterium; assembly: GCA_015654595.1. Lineage (GTDB taxonomy): Bacteria > Bacteroidota > Bacteroidia > Chitinophagales > Chitinophagaceae > Puia. The sequence goes on from JAATGQ010000099.1 coordinate 29,619, forward strand.
GACCCTTGTCTTCCTTTCCTCTGGTCGTTGGTCTTCGTGGTCCTCCAGCTGTCTGTTAAATAGCAGACTTTCCTTTGTTTATTTAGCCTTGCTAAGCGCAGTCTCTGTATGTACCGACATCATGTATTGACATTCTGTATGTCAAGCGCGTGCGTGTATTCATTCGTATAATCAAAACAAATCTCCAATGAAAAGAGTAAAATTCTCTTTTAACCGGCTTGTGGCCGGATGTGTTTCTGTGTTCCTTTTATTTCTGTCCGGGTGTAACAAGAAAGAATCTACTGTTACGCCGGCACCCCCGAGTAATGAGTTTTTGACGACGGTGGAATTAAAGTTGGTGAATACCGCCGATGCCACCGACACGGTAACCGCGATCTGGCGTCAGCTGGACCCTACCGGCACCGCACTGCCCGATACGAGCAAGGCTATTCTTGGGTTAAAGGCAAACGCCACCTATAGTGCAAACGTAGTCTTATTGGATGAGACGCAAACCCCTGCGGTTGTCGTCAGCGATGAGATAAAGGACCGTGAGAACTATCACCTGTTCTTTTTCCAGCCAACGCCTATCTCCGCGTCAAACCTGATCATCAGCAATACTTCTACGGATATTCCTGTAGCCGACGGAACGGTTACAAGCGCGAGCGGCCCTTATCTGAACCTCGTTGTCACCAGGACCGATCAGGATACGAACAACCCGCCGCTGCAGATCGGATTGACCGACAATTTTGTAACCGGCGCCGCGAGCACCGGTTGGCTGAGAGTGGTGCTGCGGCATCAGCCAAACGTAAAGAACGGCACATATGATCCAGGTTCTTCCGACCTCGATGTAAACTTTCAGATCAATATCCAATAACCCATAACTTCAATTGACACTAAGATGAGACGACTGAAAATTGTAATGACGGCTTTGACCGGTTTTTTAGCAAGTTCTGTAATGGCGCAAAAAGGTTCCAGCTTTATCGGTGTGGAAGGAGGCGTTTCCTTTCCAACCGGCAACTGGGGTAAATCGGCCTTTATTTCAAGCACGAATGGTTATGCCAGCAGCCCGGCGGGGTTTGCAGGAACGGGTGGTTTTGGCGGCGTTTCCGGCGCCTGGTTCTTCAACAGGCATTTTGGTATCGGCGGCCTCTTTCGTTATGGCACCTATCACACAAAGGATATCAATACGCTGTCTGCCGGCTACCAGGATTCCTTTGACGTCGACCAGGTAGCGACCTCTTCTACCAGCTATAAAATGTGGAGCCTGATGCCCGGCCTGTATTACCAGCAAAAGATCTGGGGCCGTCTGTCGGTGACGGCAAGGGCACTGGCGGGTATTACGCATACGCAGACCCCAAAGGTCTCCGTGGATGTGACGGACAGCGATATCGACGACGGGACTTTTGTACAACAGTCTGCGAGCAAGACCGCCTTTGGTTTTGACGGAGGTGTTGGGCTGAGCTATGCAGTGTTGTCCTTCCTGTCTGTCAACCTGCGCGGCGACTATTTTTATTCCAAACCTAATTTTACGATCCAAAACTCTGAACGTTCGAATGCTGCGGGAAGACTGATCGATTCCTATAACCAGCCGCTGGCCGGGGTGAATCTTTCGCTTGGCGTAGCGTATGTATTTGGGAACAAGTAAATAATACTTTTCAACGGACCTGCCGGAACTTTTGTTCCGGCAGGTATATTTCATTCTTATGAACCAATCATTGTTGTTGGGGCTTTTGTGTTTTATAGGAGTGGTGGTACAGGCGCAGACATTTGACCGGAGGCTGGACACGGTTATGGTTACCGGCAAGTCATTGAAAAAAGATGCGATCAGCACGGCGGTCACGGCTACGGTAGGACAAAAGGAGCTTTCGGAAAAAGCTGGGGTATCGCTGGGAACTGCGTTGCAGTCCGTGACGGGCGTCTCCATGCTCCAGAACGGGCCTACGATCATCAAGCCGATCATCCATGGCGTCTACAGCAACCGTATCCTGATCGTCAACAATGGCGTACGGCAGGAAGGCCAGACCTGGGGAAATGATCATGCCCCGGAGATCGATCCTTTTATCGCGACACGGCTTACGGTGATCAAGGGAGCGGGCAGTATCCGCTACGGTTCCGATGCGGTTGGCGGCGTGATCCTGGTAGAGCCGAGTCCGATGCCTACCGATTACCGGCTGGGCGGGCGTGTAGACATGGTAGGCATGTCCAACGGCCGTGCGGGGATCGTGTCCGGCCGGATCGACGGGGCCGTGGACAGCTCAGCCAGGCTGAAAGGATTGAGCTACCGGCTACAGGGCACTTTCAAACAGGCAGGCAATGCGATGGCCAACAACGCTACGATCGGCAACTACTACCTTGGAAATACGGGATATAAAGAAGACGACTATTCGGCGACACTGCGATACGACAGAGGATGGTTTGGCGGGGAAGTATACTTCAGCCGCTTTGATACTAAAATAGGAATTGCTTCCGCCTCACACGTGGGCACGGTGCAGGACCTGATGACGGATATAGCCCGCGGTTATCCCGCCGTAAAAAGTGATTTTACCTATGATATCGGCAGACCTTACCAGACCGTGAATCACCAGCTGTTGAAAGCCGAAGGATGGCTGGCAACAGGGAAGCTGGGGCGGCTCGAGGGGGTGTTTGCCAGACAGGTGGATACCCGAAAGGAATACGATGCGGATATCTCCTTTAATGATTCCCTGGCCAGGCTCAATCCCCCGGATCTCTATTTTCAATTGATCACGCACACGGCCGATCTGATCTGGCAGCATCCCGTTATCGCACATCGGGTCTCGGGAAGCGTGGGACTCAACTTTATCACGCAAGGAAATGTGCAGGAAGGGACGGGATACCAGGAGTTGATCCCCAATTTTCGCAACTACGGCGGCGGGATCTTTGGGATTGAAAAAATGGCGATCGGGAAACTGGTGCTGGAGGCAGGCGCACGCTATGACTATCGCTGGCTGAGGGCCTATACTGTTAATTCCTCGACCCTGACGCTGGAGACCCCGACCTATGACTGGCAGCGGATGACGTTGAATGCCGGCGCCAGTTATGCGTTCAGCAAAAACTTTTCCGTGGATTACAATTTTGGAAGCGCGTGGCGTCCCCCGCAGGTCATCGAGCTGTTTGCCGACGGCATTCATCAGAGCGCAGTCTCTTATGAACATGGAGACTCATCGCTGACATTGGAGACAGCCTACAACAACAACCTGGCTTTTATATGGCAGCTGCCTTTTCATCTGAAAGTGGAAGCGGGCGGCTATGTCAACTACTTTCATCACTATATCTACCTGAGACCGGATGCGCCTAAGGTGCAATCGACGATACAAGGCGCCTTTCCATCTTATACCTATATCCAGACGAATGCGGTCTTTACCGGTTTTGATCTGACAGTGACGTATGATTTCTGGCAGCATTTTACGCTGACGTCAAAGACGAGTGTCGTCAGGGCAAGGGACGTTACAGAGCATGACTGGCTCATCGATATCCCTTCGGATAAGTTTGATCAGACTTTGCGCTACGAGCTGCCCTCGCCGGGCCGGCACTGGAAGGATTTTTTCGTCAGCGTCAACAACCTGGCGGTGACAAAGCAGAACCGGGTGCCTTCGAAGATCCAGGATTATGCGCCGCCGCCGGATGGGTATGTGTTGTGGGGAGCTGCTGCGGGTATCTCTTTTCACGGGCTCAGCGTGAGCGTGACCGGCACAAATATTACGAATGTAGCTTACCGGGATTACCTCGATAAGTTCCGATATTTTATCAATGGGATGGGCAAGAATTATATCTTAAGACTTGGCTATTCTTTTTAAGAAAAAAGGGGCCTCAGACCCCTCTCCCGGCAAAGTTGCTTTGCCGGACATAAGATGAAGAAAAGGGCCGCCTACTTTTCCCCCAGGCGGCCCCTCCCCGGCAAAGTTGCTTTGCCGGACATAAGATGAAGAAAAGGGCCGCCTACTTTTCCCCCAGGCGGCCCTTTTATACTAGTTCTTTTTTCCGCCGCCGCCGTCTTCCGGTTTCTTGCAGCAGGTTGGAAGTCTTTTGTAAGCGTCCGGTTCTGCTGTCACGTCGTCTGCATCATAGCCGCAATTCGCGATGTCGGCCTTGATGTTTTCGATGTTCGTGCGGTCGGTGATATAAGTGACGGTCGTAATCTTCTTTTTATAATCTACGTTGATCTTTACGATACCATCTTCATGGCTCATGTATTTTTCGATCCGCTCTTTACACTCCTGGCACTGCACAGTGGGGGTCTTTATAGTGGCGGTCAACGATTGTTTTTGCTGGGCAAGCGACACGCTGGTGAAGCCGATCAGCAGGAAAAAAAGGATTTTAATTTTCTTCATATGAATCTGGGATTTGACAGCCTAAAATACGGAAAAAAATTGAGATTCTTGGCATCTCCGTAACCAAAACGCGCCGCGAACCAAGACGCCGCGAACCAAGGCGCCGTCAGTGGGCTCACCAGTTTCGTTGCGCCGCCGGCGACGGCCTATAGCCCCTTCCAATTGGCGGGGTCCTTGCTCCATTGCAGCAATACTTGTTCTTCCTCGGTGCTGACCATTCCCTTTTCCAGCGCGAGGTTGATCAGGGTAGGGTAGTTGGAGAGGGAGACAAAAGGAACTCCGGCCTTTTCGATAGCCTCTTTACCCGCATCGAATCCATAATTGAAGATCGAGACGAGGCCGATGACTTCCAGACCCGCCTGGCGCAGGATCTCGACTACCTGCAGACTGCTTTTCCCCGTAGAAATAAGGTCTTCGATCACGACGACGGGCTGTCCGGGCTGGTAGTGGCCTTCAATCT
>JAATGQ010000078.1 GCA_015654595.1 Chitinophagales bacterium
AGAAGAATGCGTATCTCAAGCAGGAGATGCAGGATGCGTTGATCAGGCATAGGGCGTATATCGATAGCGAGGGGATGGATATGCCGGAGGTGTTGAATTGGATGTGGGAGTAAATTAGCTAAACATTTATATAACCCCCGAGCCGCAGATCACCTGCGGCTCGGGGGTTTCTTTATTTATAAGGCAGCACCAATATCGTCTGCATATACGTATTCTTCCCATCTTCCCACACAAACTTGTACGTGCCGGGCGGCGAATCCACCGGCATATTCACGCGGATCTGGGCTTGGCCGGCGGCAACAACCTGGGTCTGGACGATACGGCCCCACATATCGGAGATCGCGATCTTCGAAGTGGCGGCAGTAGCCGGAAGGTCAAACCAGAACCAGCCCCAGCGAACGGGGTTGGGGTAGATCTTGGAGCCGCTGGTCTTTATCTGCAGCACCTTGCTGTAGTTGAAGATGGCGGTCGTATCCTGCAGCCTCAGCCGGTAATAGTTGGTGCCATTCATCGGAAGGTGATCGGTAAAGGAATAGGTGGCGCTTCCGTTGACGATGGCGGAGGAGCCCACCGTACCGACGATATCGTAATGGGTGCTGTCGGAGCCGCGCTCGATCGCGTAATATTCGATGATCGCATCGTCGCGGGTCTGCCAGGTCAACTGCACCTGATTGCCGGAGAAACTGCCGGTAAAGGCGACCAGCTGGAAGTTGCCGGGCTGGCTGGTACGGGTGGTATCATAACTATATACGAATCCGGGCATCGAAGTGCTGGAATTGCTGTTGGAGAGGGCGACGCTTCCTGTCGACCCCGATCCTACGACAGCCTGGATGACGGTATCGGAAAGAATGTTGAAGTAGCTGGCGGCAGTTCCTCCAAAGCTGACGTTGTTGACGCTGGACAGGCTGGTGCCGGTGATGGTGATGGTTGAACCTGCAGTACCCGTTGTTGGCTTGAACGAGCTTATTGTCACTGGCGGAGCGGTGATATAAGTAAAGCCTGGCAGAGAATCGGTAGAGCTGGAACTGGTTACGACGACAGCGCCCGTAGATCCCGCGCCTACGGTGGCATGGATGACGCTATCTGAAATGATCCGATAGGAGAGGGCGGCGGTGCCGCCGAACGTCACACCACTTACACTTGACAGATGCACCCCGGTGATCGTTACATCGGTATTAGCGCCGCCGGCAGCCGGGGAAAAGGACGTCAGCGACAGCGGGGGAACGGAATCGATAAAGGTAAACCCTGCCCGCGACCCGACACCCGCCACAGTAGCCACGGATAGACTGCCGCTCTCACCTGTGCCTACGACGGCTGTGATGACGGTATCGGAGACCACGATATAGGATGCCGCCGGAACCCCGCCAAAATTGACGCTGGTAGCGGTGGTAAAGGCCGATCCCTTGATGGTAACGGTGGTGCCTGCGGCTGCAGAGTCAGGAACAAAGCTGCTGATGACGGGCTGCGCCAGCGAAAAGGTAAAGCCGACATCGGAAGCGACACCCGAAGGGGTTACGACATTGACAGAACCGGTAGAACCTACGCCTACAATGGCAGTGATAACGGTATCGGAAACCACGGTAAAGGAAGAGGCTGCCGTGCCGCCAAAAGTGACGCTGGTCGCACCGGTCAGATGGTTCCCGTTGATCGTTACCGTCGTACCTGTCGTACCGGAGGTTGGCGTAAAGCTGCTGATAAAGGGCTCGGATACGGCTTTGTTACGCAGGACAGTGACGGCAGCCATCGTATTGTCGACCACGGCAAGGTCCGGCCGACCATCGCCATCCAGATCGGAAGCGCTTACCCACCAGGGAGTAAAGCCGGTCGGATAGTCGACATTGGAAGTAACGGAGAGCGTGCCTGCGGAACTGGTGTTCTTATGAACCGAAACGGTGTTACTGTTATACGTACAGACTGCTATATCCGGCAGACCGTCGCCGTCGTAGTCGGCAACCGCCATGTTGAAAGGACCACTGCCCGTGGCTACGTCGTTCCGGGAAAAATTTATTGCCCCTGCGCTGCAGGTGTTGAGCAGCAGCGAGAGGGTATTGTCCAGGTTATTGGAGACTACCAGATCCGTTTTGCCATCCCCGTCCATGTCTGCTGCGGCCAGGCCGGTGGGGCTATTACCTACCGGAAAATCTACATGAGTATCGAACCAGGGAGCACCCACGGTGCTGGTGTTGTGCAAAATGGAGATATTGTTGGTATTGTAGTTCTCTGTGGCGATGTCGGGCTTGCCGTCACCATCGAAATCGGCTACAGCAAGATTCTGAGGCGCCCCCCCATCGGCTACGGCGAAATCTGTCTTTGACGGGAAGGAGATATTGCCGGAAGTGCTGTTGTTACTGTATACGGATACCAAATTGTCGGAAGTACTTGCGCCGATGATGTCGGGTTTACCGTCTCCATCGATATCCGCGATAGCCAGGTCGCCGGTATTTTCGACGTCGCTGATTACGATAGGACTTGCCAGGGTGATATTGCCGGCTGTGCTGGTGTTCCGGAAGATGGCAATCGTAGGTGTCCAATAGCTGCCAACGATAATGTCGGGCCTGCCATCTCCGTCAAGATCCCCGCAAACCACGATGGTGCCGCTATTGCCTGGATCGGGAGTATAGGTAGTGGGTTGTGCAAAGGAGATCAGCCCTGTGGTGCTGGTATTCTGAAAAATGGTCAGTTGGTTGAGGTCGCTTGATACGGATAACACTTCTGGCTTACCATCTCCATCCAGATCCTGGGTATAAACGCAGATAGGAGTCGTCCCCATCGAAAGATCCTGGCGGGTAGAAAAAGCATCGCTGGTGAACTGACCCGGATCGGCAAAAGTAGTAGTGAAGGGTTGAGCTGACGCCCCCGTCAATCCAGCGGTAGTAACGGTCAGCGGCTTATAGCTGGCGCCTGTAGGAACGGTGACAGTCAACGTCGTGCTCCCTGCAGCCGTCACGGTGGCCTTTGTCGAGCCAAACCATACGATGTTGGAAGACGGCGTTGAACTAAAGCCAGAACCTGATATCGTTACCGAAGATCCGGAAGCGCCGGACTGTGGACTGAAGGAGGTGATACGCGGCTGCGCGAACAGCAGAAAAGGAAAAAATACCGTAAGCAGGGCGGCAAAAAATTTGCACCCACTACGGAATAGTGGAAAAATGCCAGGGCAGAGTTTTGGCATGGGGTATTGAATTTGACGCCAATATAATAGAAAGGATTTGTAAGTAGAAATGAATAGGAATTTCTTTTATGCGTAAATATGTATTTGTCCTGGTTCGCATGCTGAATTAAAATAAAAGTTTTTTATTACGGTGGTTCTCCCAATTGGCGTTTGGCAGACAAAAGCTCCCCGGTGGCAGACGGGGGATAAACCTATTAGCTGGACAGGAGTATTTTGCCTCAAAAAACATGAGCCATTATTGTCTGGAGACCCAGGCCATTTCCCATCATTATTCCTCCAAAGCCATGGTGCTGGACCGGCTTGACCTGAAGGTCCCGACCGGAAGCATCTTTGGATTTCTCGGGCCTAATGGAGCGGGTAAGACGACCACCCTGCGGTTGGTGCTGGGACTGCTGAAGAAGCAACAGGGGAATATCGTCTTTTTCGGAAGACCCTTTGAGCCGAACCGGGTCGATATTTTAAAGCGGGTGGGATCGCTGATCGAAAGTCCTTCCATTTATGGCCATCTGAGTGCTGTCGATAATCTGCGGTTATTGCAACGGGTTTATCATTGTCCCGAAGAACGGATTGCGTTGGTATTGGAGCTAACGGGGCTTGCCGATACGGGCAGAAAAAAAGCAGGGCAGTTCTCGCTGGGGATGAAGCAGCGGCTGGGGATGGCGATCGCTTTACTGAATGAGCCGGAGCTGCTGATCCTCGACGAACCGACCAATGGGCTGGACCCGGCCGGTATTATCGAGCTGCGGGACTTATTAAAGACCCTGAACCGGGAAAGAGGCGTTACCATCCTTGTCTCCAGCCATCTGCTGGCGGAAATGCAGCGGCTGGTAACCCATACAGCGATCATTCACAAAGGAAAACTGCTCTACCAGGGAACGCTGGCCGAATTAAAAAGGAGCCAGCAAACGACGGACCTGGAAACGATCTTTATCAACCTCACAAAATCCTAAGGAGATGAACACTTTCATTTACAGTTTTCAAAGCGAATGGATAAAGAAAAAGGGGAGTGCGGCTGCCTGGCTAACGCTGATCGGCGGCTGTTTTGTGCCGGCTATCATACTGTTTATACGGATGTATGAATGGGAGGGGCTGAGTGTAGCCAATCAGAACCCGCATATCTGGGAAATGCTTTATAACAGGAACTGGGAGTTCATGGGCATCTTTCTTTTGCCTTTGGGGGTGATCCTGGTCACGAGTCTTGTCACGCAGCTTGAGTTCAGGAATAATACCTGGAAGCAGCTGTATACGACGCCGCAGTCGCTGACGACGATCTTCCTGGCCAAGCTGGCGGTGATCCTGATCTTGCTGGCAGAATTCTTTTTGATCTTCAACATCGGAATCGTATTGACGGGTGTGCTTCCTGCGCTGTTTTTCAAGGGCGTTCCGTTGCCAGCAGAACCTTTTCCGCTGACGTCCTATATGAAAGGGAATGCAAAGTTCTTTCTCGATTGTCTGCCGATCGTGGCATTGCAATACCTGGTCAGTCTCCGGTACCGCAACTTCCTCGTACCGCTGGGGATCGGGCTGGGGCTTTATGTCGCATCGATGATCGCGGTTCACTGGAAATACGGCTATCTTTTCCCTTATACCTATTGTGCCTATAACTTTATGCCCAGGGCCGGGGAGCTGAAAAACAAGGATTCGATCCACCTGCTGGCGCTGGGATATACGATCGCATTGCTGGGGGTGAGTTATATTCTTTATATTTCCAAGAAAGAAAAGGGATGAACAGGAAGAAGGTAGCGACAGTATTGCTGCATGTGGGGTATTGGTGCACGTATGTGCTCATGTTCCATTTGTTCCTGATGATCGCGGCTTCGCGCGGCGGCAGGGTCTCTTTTCGGGCGGCCTTGCTGCAGGTATTGTATAGCCCGGGAACGATCCTGCTGATCGGGCCGGCGGTGTTGTCGTTCTATTTATTTTATACCGTCATTTTTTCGCGATTTCTCCAGCGTAGGAGATTTGGACTACTGGCATCCTATGGCCTGCTGACGATTGTCGGTTCTGTGTTGCTGGCGATGGGAATAGTGGCTTACCGGATGGGGCCGAGGAGCAACATCCATCTGAGTTGGGACACGGCGGCGGAAACGGCAGTTCTTTCTGTACAGGCTGGCTTGCATGCGATAATGGGGTTGGTCATGCGCGGCTTTATCAGCTGGTATTATGATATCCAGGTAAAGGATCAACTACGGCAGAAGAATTTCGAGACGGAGCTGGCTCTGGTGAAGTCGCAGATCAATCCGCATTTTTTGTTTAACACGCTTAACAATATCGATGTGCTGATCGAAAAAGATCCCGGTATGGCATCCAGGTACCTCAATCAGCTGTCGGATATGCAGCGGTTTATGTTGTATGAGACCAAGAGCGAGAAGATCCCTATAGAAAAGGAATTGAATTATATCGAGAAGTATATCCAGCTGCAAAAGATCAGGACAACGCACCCGGAGTATATCTCCTATGTCGTAGAGGGGATAAGGGATGGACGGATGGTAGAGCCGATGTTGTTTATCCCCTTTATCGAAAATGCGTTTAAACATGCGGCAAAGAAGGCGGTTGACGCGATCCGGATCCGGATTACATTCGAAGAGAAAATGACGATCTTTTACTGTGAGAATAAATATGAACCCGGTACTGTCGACCACCAGGAAGGCGGACTGGGCAATGGGTTGATCCGGCGTCGGCTGGCCCTTTTGTACCCGGATAGTCACACACTGGAAGTCAATGCCGCAGGGGATACGTATAAAGCTATATTAACACTACTACATGTCGATTGATTGTATCATAATAGAGGACGAACCACTGGCGCAGGAAAGGATAAAGGGTTACCTGGTACGGCTGCCTTTTATGCGGTTGTTATCGGTGTTCGATAATGCGATCGACGCGATTGCCTTTTTGCAGACACAGAAGGTCGACGTGATCTTTCTGGACATCAACATGGGCAGCTTTTCCGGCATCCAGCTGTTGGAGTCGATAAAGGTCGACGCCCGGGTGATCATCAGCACAGCTTATGACGAGTACGCATTAAAAGGGTATGAGCTGAATGTAACGGATTATTTATTGAAGCCTTATACCTTCGAGCGATTTGTGCAGGCCGTTGACAAGCTGAAAGAGGGCCGGGGCCAGCATGCTGAAGCTACCCAAAAAGGGCAGGAGCGCAAGTTCATCTTTGTCAAGACCGAATACCGGCTGGACAAATTGATGCTGGACGATCTGTTGTATATAGAAGGCATGCGGGATTATCGCCGTATCCATACGACTGGCAGGCAGATCATGACCCTTCAGACCTTTGGTGAGCTGGAGCATCTGATCCCGCCTGGGATCGTTTGCCGCGTACACAAGTCTTTTATGGTAGCCCTCGAGAAGATAGATTCGATCCAGCGGGATAGCCTGATCATCGGCAAGACTGAAATCCCTATCTCCGACACTTACCGGAAAGAATTGCTGAGACGGATTACAGGGCAGAGTCCAACGGGTTAAATCCCTGGATGAAAGCGGCCTCTAATGGGGCGAATTGTGGAAGGCGCGGGAATTGCATGAAAGCTGTAAATTGTTATGCCCTCGCCTTTCGCAATACCCGCATTGAAGCTGACTGCTACGATATTATTGCTTAATATGGTGTGGACGACCGTGTCTGCTCAATATTTCTTTACCGGTGAGGTTGACGACGAACATGGGGATAAATTGCAACAGGTTTCTATTCTTGTCAAGTCTACAGGTTATATCTATCAAACCGGGTTGAACGGTGATTTCTCGATCCGCTCGCGGTCAGAGGAGGACTCCCTCACCTTCCTGGTGGATGGTTATTCGACTTATTCGACCGTGATCCATTCCAGCGGTTTTTTACAGATCATGTTAAAGCCCCGCACCGCGCTCGCCGCTTCTTCTTTTCCTTTATTATCGGTGACCAACGGCATGTCCGTCTCCTTCACGGGAGAGCAGGACGGCATATCGTATAATATGATCAGAAGGTTCCTGGACCGTGACGCGGCAGTTCCGTCGGAAGCGGTGAAGATCGAAGAGCTGCTGAATTATTTTAATCCTACGTATCGGGAGCCGGATAGTCTGCAGCTGTTTGGTTGTTCTTCCCGGCTCCTTTCCTGTCCCTGGAACCGGGATCACCAGCTTTTATTTTTAAATATGTGCGCGCGTAAGGGGGACATGAACAAAACGCCGCCGGGGAACCTGGTCTTTCTGATCGATGCGTCGGGGTCGATGGATATGCCCAATAAAATGCCTTTGATCAAGGCGGGATTCCGGATGCTGGTGAGGAACTTAAGGGAGAGCGATACGGTGAGTCTTGTGACGTTTGGCGGCCAGACGGCCGTCGTCTTACAAGGGGTATCCGGTTCAAAGAAAGAGGAGATCCTTTCTGCGATAGACAGGCTGACGCCGGATGGGCCATCGCCCGGGCAGGAGGGCATAAAGCTGGCGTATATGGTTGCCCGGCAGCAATTTATCGAGGGCGGCAACAACCGGGTCGTCCTGGTTACGGATGGAGACCTGTCGGGAGATATGGAGTCGGCCAGGGCGCTGGCGCAGCAGGTACGCGAAGGCGGCGCTGACGGTATAAAGCTCAGTTGTTTTGGGGTAGGAATAGATAGTGTGCAGGATTCAGAATTGCCGGTGCTGGCGAAGCTGGGACAGGGCAATTTTGGTTGTATAAAAAGCGCCTGCCAGGCGGAAAAGAAATTGCTGAGCGAATTGGAGCCGGGGCTGGCTACGGTGGCAGAGGAGGTGCTGGTGACGGCGGGATTCGATACGTCTCTGGTTCGGGACTATCGGTTAATCGGATTCGACAACCGTCCGGTTCATGATTCGGCGGCCCATCTCCAGGGCAGCAGTCTTGTTTCGGGGCATTCGATGCTTGCGATCTTCGAGCTGTCCCCCAAAAAGGACACCCTGATGCGCGAGGCAGTGGCCGGCGTTACCATCCATTATACTCTGCCGGGAAAAGCATCGGCGCAGGTTCTGGACTATCATTGCCCCAATCAGCTGGAAGTATTCGAAAAAGCGGATATCGAATGGAAAAGGGCTGCCTGTATCGCGCTTTTCGGAATGAAGCTAAAAGGAGGGGATTACACCACTAATATGTCCTGGGCGGAGATAGAAAGGATGACTAAAAAGACATTCTCGGGCAACAACTACCTGGATCGGGAGTACCTGTCGCTGGTCAACAAGGCCAGAAAGATCTATGAACACCAGGGAGAGACGGCAAGCGCGCAATGATCCGTAAATTTCTGTTAATATACAGCCGGGGTATAGTATAAAAGGAAGAAATCAGACAATTTTGAACTTCCTTAACTGGCATGATGAGAAACTTTACTTCCTTTCTTTTACTCTCTCTTATAGTCCCAGCCGCTGGTTTTTCTCAGAAGGAGCTATCGGGTAAGGTCAGGCGAACGGGCAGTAACGACCTCGTCCCGGATGCGACCATACGCAACAGAACGCTTGACAGGTACAATATCTCGGATATGGGCGGTAATTATAGGATAGCCGCTAATCAGGGAGATACGCTTGTCGTGTCTTCCGCGGGATATCTGACAGATACCCTGATCGTCAGCGCGGATATGCTGGCGCATGGTTATATCATCTTCCTGGATGCCAGGGTGGTTGCGCTCCCCGCTGTAACGATCGATGAGAAGAGCAATTATCAGAAGGATTCTATCCAGCGGCATGAAGACTATGCATGGCTGTTGGATAAGAAGCACCCGGTGAAGCTATGGAATGAGAAGCGTCGGGGAGATGCTCCCGGGCTGAGTTTTAGCCCATTAGGCTATTATTCAAAGACCGAAAAAGATAAGAGAACACTCAAGCGGAGGCTGAAAGAGGAGGAGATCGACTATTATATCGATACCAAATGGCCAAAGGAAAAAGTGGCGATGCTGACGAAACTGACGGGAGATTCTTTGACGCAGTTCATGGCCCGCTACAGACCCTCCTATAAATTCTGTCGCGGCGCCAGTAATATGGATATGCTGCTTTATATCAATGACAAGCTGGTGGAATTTAAGAAAAAGAAAGACTAAAATAAGATCGTAAAATCCGTTTGCCACCTGGCTACTGTACGAAGCGAGCATTCGAACCCGTGATTGGTTAGAATCTCTCTGACCAGGGTGAGGCCGATGCCCTGACCATCTTTCTTGGTGCTGTTGAACGGCGAAAAGAGTTTTGCCTCAAATTCCGGAGGGATGCCAGCCCCGGTATCGCTGATGACCAGCCCTCTTGGATTTTCCATGGTTTGGATCGTGATATTGCCGTCCTGTCCGATGGCGTCTATCGCATTGCGAAGTATATTGATCAGCGCCTGTTCCATTTGATGGATGTCTGCGTTGATCCGGAATATCGGGTTCGGTAATTTAAAAAGAAAGGCAATGTTCTTTTCCTGGGCCCTGACTTGTAACAGACCGGTTATATTGCGGAGCAGGTGTACCAGGTCAAAGGATTGGCGTTGCGGCATTGGCAGCCGGACCAGGTCTGAAAAGCTCCGCATAAAGTGGTTGAGATGCCCATTCCGTTCAATAGCGATCTGCAGCGCCTCCTTTAAAGCAGGGGTAAGCTGTTGACTTTGCAAGGTCGATTGTAAAATGGAGTTGACGGGCCCAATTGTATTATTGACCTCGTGGGCCATCAACCGGATCACTTTTCCATATGCATCTTTTTTGGCGGACAGGATCTCCGCGGTCAGCTCTTCGATCAGGATAAAATGCCGGGGAAAGCCGCGGTCGATAAAATGGGATTTAGTCAGTTTGTAGGTATGTCCTCCATTGAGGGTGATGGTGGTATGCTGATGCGTGGGCAGGGATACGGCGGCGTTAAGCAGCGGTTTACCCCAATCGTTCAACAGTTGTTGGGCGACAGGGTTAGCCTGGTGGATCTTGTCGTCGTAGTCCATGATCAGAATGCCGGTCGGAGAAGTCTGGATCAGCTTTTCCAGAAACAGGTGCTGCTCTTCCTGCCTTACCCGTTCGGCTCTCAACGCGTCGATCATTTCGTTATACGTATGGATCAACCGATCCATTTCCTTTTGTTTTGTCGGCAGGAATTTTACGTTAAAATCTTTGTCTTTTATCGCTTCTGTTCCGCGAAGCAGCAGCCGGATCGGTTGCAGCAGCTGCTGGTAAAGCCGTACGGACAGACCTATGGTCCCCAGCACGATAAATTCGGCAACGATGAACAGCCATTTTTCTGTACTGAAGACAAAATAGCTCAGCGTTAGAATAAGGCCGTGCAGTATTGCGATCAGCAGGATATATTTAGTCCGAAGTTTCATCGTAGGGAATCTTGTATTTTTCCAGCCGCCGGTAGAGGGCACTGCGCGTGATGCCCAGGGAACGGGCTACCTTGGTGATCCGGTTCTTATGAAAGGTCATCGCCTGATGGATCATCTGTATCTCCATTTCTTCGAGGGTAAGACTGCCTACTTCGGGCAGGGTGGTTACGGCGTTTTTTTTAGGACGAACTTCGAGATTGGGCCGGAAGTCATTTTCTTCGAGCAGGTCTTTCCGGGTAATCAGTATAGTTCTTTCGACAAGGTTTTTGAGCTGACGGATATTGCCCGGCAATTCCAGCTGCTGCAGCCATTTCATAGCGCCGGGCGAGACCGCCAGGTTGGGACGGTTATAGATCTCGCCCAGGTTGGCAACAAAGTGATCGACGAGCAATGGAATGTCGTCTATGCGGTCCCGAAGGGCGGGGAGACGGATGGTGATCAGGTTGATCCGGTAAAGCAGGTCTTCACGGAAGGCTTTTTCGGCGACCATGTCTTCGAGACTGCGGTTGGTGGCGCAGATGACGCGGGCATCCACGGTCTTTGTCCGGCTGCTGCCCAGCACTTCGTATGTCCGGTCCTGGAGTACCCGAAGTAACTTGACCTGGCTGCCAGGGTCAAGTTCGCCGATCTCGTCGAGGAAGATCGTCCCCTTATGGGCCATCTCGAACCGGCCGACCCGGTCGGTGCGGGCGTCGGTGAAAGCGCCCCGGACGTGGCCAAACATTTCGCTTTCGAAGAGGGTAGTAGAGATTCCGCCCAGGTTGACCTTTACAAAGGGTTTGTTCTGGCGAAGGCTGTTGTTGTGGATGGCTTCTGCGATGAGTTCTTTTCCTGTCCCGCTGTCTCCCATAATCAGAACAGACGCGTCTGTCGACGCGATATGGCCGATGGTGGCCAAAATGTCCAATATGCGGGGATCCTGACCGATGATCTGGCGGAACTGGTATTGTTCGTCGAGTTTTTTACGGCTATGAGTGTCCGGTCTCTTCTCCTGCAGCTCGAGCAGGGTCCGGATAGATTGCAGCAGCCAGTCGTTGTCCCAGGGTTTATGGATAAAATCGCTGGCCCCTTCTTTCATCCCGCGGACGGCGAGCTCGATGGTTGCCCAGCCGGTGATCAGAATGACGGGGACGGCGGGATAGATCGTCTTTATCTGTCGGAGCAGCCGCAAACCTTCATCGCCGGTGGTTGACAGGCTGAAGTTGAGATCCAGGATGATGAGGGATGGGGTGTTGTGATGCAGCCAGGCGATCGCTTCATTGGGGTTGGCAGCGGCATGGGCGCGATAGCCTTCCTGCTCAACCAATAGAAGCAGGGAGGCCCGGACAGCTTTATCGTCATCGATGATCAGGAGCATAATATCGGCAGCAATTTAGGCTTAATTTTCATGCAGTGCAGCAGCGGGATAAATTGCAGCCGCCTGTCTGCCTGGATACACGGAACAAATAAAAACCAACCCATAGATAAACAGGATAGATAAAAGGATAGCGGCGAAATAGATCCCTTTATCGAGATTGAACAGGTTTAGCAAGGGTACCTGGATCGCAAAGAAGACTCCGACGATCAATCCCAGCGTGGCAAGTATCAGCGCTTCTGCGGCAAGCTGACCGGAAATCGATTTCCCGCTGGCGCCGACGGCTCTTCTCAACCCCAGCTCGGCTCTGCGTTTATTGATGTTATACCACAACACGCCAAAAATGCCAAGGGAGACATTGATGATCAGAAAGGAGCCGATGATGACGGCTATGATCATGGGGATAGTATATTGTCTGTTGACCACTTTACGTCTGTCGTTGAGGTGTTCGATGTTGACGTTGCCATTGGGGATAGCCCTGGATACAAAGTCGTAAAGACGGCCTTCAAATGCTGTGTTGGCGCTGGCATTGACCCTTACCAGCATATGCCCCAGATCTCTATAATTGCCCGTGTCGATCCGGTTAAAGAGGCCACGGCCCAATGCGGAATAATCGCTGGCCATTTTGGGATCTTGTACAACACCAATAATCTTGCCTGCACTCAGTTTCTTGCCGATGGCTGTCTCTTTTCCAAAGAGGTCTTTTTTCAACGTTTCATCGATGACGATGGGTGTTGTCTTGAAGAGGGCATCCTCTTTGTTGAACCAGCGCCCCTCCACTACTTTTAACTGCATAACCTGCTGATAGCTGGCTTCGCCCTGGAATGCGCCGATATGAAAATAGTTGTGATCTTTATAGGTGAGACCTGTTTCTGCCACACCGCCGGAAAAGGGAAGGTAGAAGCTGGTATAGGTAACCTCCTGTATCTCCGGCATCGCCCGAAGGGCTTGCTCGATATTCTGATAGAACCGCACCAGTGAATCATTATTGTTGGTATGATAGGTGCTATTGAAATTTATGACCCAGACATTATCGGGGTTAAAACCCATCGGTTTTATATAATTTTTGAACTGGTTGACCAGCATCGAAAAGATGCCGAAAAGGATCAGGAAAGATACAAATATCTCGGTCATCAGCAGGAAGTTCTGCTTTCTTTTGTTCCAGATAAGCGTGAGCAGATGTTTAAACATGGTAATAAGTTGAGAGATGAAAGATCATACTTTTAGTGCGCTGACGACATGAAGCCGGGACATCCGCCAGGCCGGATAGACGCCGGATACCAAACCAAACACAAGACAGGCCAGCAGCCCAATGCCAAGCACGATAAAGTTGATGGTCAGCTCGAAGTTGGAGACGAGTTGTGCGTGGTTGATGATCTGCAGCACGATAAAGGACAGGACAACGCCAATAAGTCCGCCCAGCAGCGTCAGAATAATATTCTCTACCAGGAATTGCCCGACAAGCGTTTTGGAAGAAGCGCCAAAGGCCTTCCGGACGCCAATCTCCGAAGATCGTTCCATGATACGGGTGGTGTTGATGTTTATCAGGTTCAGCGCCGGCAGCAGCATGATAATAAAAACAAAGATGCTGATCGCGATGGTGATCATCTTTGGGCCGGAAAACTTTTCATTACCCATACTGAAATAGGACGCGAAATAAGACTCGGCATGACTATAGACATGATCGTATTCTTTGCCGGTGACCGGCAGACGACGGATGATGTCTTCGTATTCGGCCCTTACCTTTGGTACACCGGCCGCATCGGGCGCCAGTAAAATGCCTATAAAACCACCCATGTAACCCGGATTATTAAGGTTATCCTTTACCAGCGTATAGGGCAGATAGAGGTCACTGTAAAGGGTATAGGAAGTCTCAGGGATGGGCTTTATCACGCCTATGACGCGATAACTTTCGTTGTTTGCTTTGAGATATTTTCCCAACGCAGACTGATCGCCAAAATATTCTTTTTCGAGATCGGAAGAAATGACGGCCACGTGCTCGCCATTGGCGACCTGCTGCTCGTTAAAAGGCTGGCCTTCCAGAAAAGTGTAGTCGAGAACCGTCCACCAGGCAGCATTGGTGTTCTTGTAGTTGATCTCGATCTTTTTATCCTTTATATAGGTGGTAGTCAACGTGGTTCCGGTGGAAATAGCCAATTGTTCGATGGTCTTCA
>JAATGQ010000218.1 GCA_015654595.1 Chitinophagales bacterium
CAGCGCAGTGTACGTGCAGAGGTCATCGCCTCTACATTTGACGAGCCTGCAGATAAGCACGTAAAAGTATCGACCATAGCGCTGCAGAAAGCAAAGCGACTAGTAGAAGTAGGCCATGATGTGGTGATACTGCTGGACTCTATAACCCGCCTGGCACGCGCCCACAATACCGTGGCCCCGGCGAGCGGCAAGGTGCTGAGCGGCGGTGTGGAAGCCAACGCGATGCAGAAGCCAAAACAATTCTTTGGCGCTGCGCGTAAGATCGAAAACGGCGGTTCGCTGACCATCCTCGCTACCGCACTGATCGACACAGGCTCCAAGATGGACGAAGTGATCTTCGAAGAATTCAAGGGTACGGGTAACATGGAATTGCAGCTGGAACGCCGTCTGGCCAACCGCCGTATCTATCCTGCCGTTGACCTGGTCTCTTCTTCTACACGTCGTGACGACCTGCTCCTCGAAAGAGACGTGCTGCAGCGCATGAACCTGCTGCGTGTTTATCTGAACGACATGAACGCAGAAGAAGCGATGAATGAATTGCTGAAGCGTATGCGCGGAACAAAGAGCAACGAAGAGTTCCTGGCGAGCATGAATAGCTAAGTTTAAGCTTCCGCTGTCTGGCGGCAGCATTCCAAATACTAATTGACGGGTTATAACAGCCCGTCAATTTTTTTTGCCAGCTGGCGATCCTTTTCGGTAACGGTGTCACCCGCATCGTGCGTAGAAAGGGAGATTTCAACCTTGTTGTAGACGTTGGTCCACAATGGATGATGGTCCATTTTCTCGGCGGCCAGCGCCACGCGGGTCATAAAGGCAAAGGCTTCGGAGAAGTTTTTAAACTCGAATTTCCGATAGAGCGTGTTGTTTTTTTCTTCCCACATAAACGCGAATTTTTAAAGTTGCCGCAAACGGCAGGCCGGCCGAAGCCCAGCCGTAAGCCGCGATCGTCGTCAATAAGCGGATACCCGCCCGAAGCCGTTAAAAGATCAGGTGCCCCTTGTTCTTTATCT
This sequence comes from Chitinophagales bacterium, assembly GCA_015654595.1. Taxonomy (GTDB): domain Bacteria; phylum Bacteroidota; class Bacteroidia; order Chitinophagales; family Chitinophagaceae; genus Puia. The sequence goes on from JAATGQ010000218.1 coordinate 1,011, forward strand.
TGTCATGTGCCAGCTCCATGACCAGCTGGACGCCGCTGACGGTCCGGATGCAGTTCATCAGGTGGGCCAGCTTTTCATCCCCAACGACGTCTCCTTTCAGCAGCCACAGGAAGTCGAGGTGCTTAAACTCCGGCAGGAGATATTCACCGTCAAACTGGTTATTATAAAGAAAGTGCTGCAGCGAATTGCCGGGTTCGGGGTATTCATAGACGCAGAAAAAATAAGTTCGCGCCTTTTTGTTCAACTGTATCTCGATACTGTTGTTGATCCGGAAGTCGAAGCGGAGCCGGTTATTGAGATGCCAGCAGAATTGATAGTCTTTTATAGGCGCGACAAGACCGAGGAGCCGGGTGTCCTCGAAAAACTCGTCGGTCATGTCGTCAAGATTCAGCTTCAGCTTCATTTCAAAAATTTGTATCGATCCGTCAGCCCTGCTTCGCTTCGGGACCATCGTGCTGCGCGGTGGGTTGGAGGGGTGTCTTTGCCGTTTGCAGGGTTCCGGCTGCGCCCATGGTGGGACATGTCAGCCCCTAAAACTGTACCGGCGACTCCCTAATCGCGGTTCCGCGGCGATACTTTACCGTTGTCTTGTCTCCTTTTTTAAATTTTCCCAGGGCCGTCATATAGCTCTCCAGCGAAGTAACAGGATAAGTTCCCAGCTGGATGATCACATCACCTGCCGTGAGCCCGGCAATGCTGGCCGGGCGTCCATCGCTGACCGCATCGGCACGGACGCCGCTGCCGGAGAAGGTGTAGTCGGGCATAATACCCAGGGTTACGCTGAAGCGCGGCATATCCTGCGGCAGCTGATCGCGCGTTCGGGTAAAGCCCAATCGGCCCTTGGTATTGAGGTTTTCGACGATGCTATAGATATATTTGACCACTTCCAGCTCGCCCATATAGTTGATCTTGTCGTAATCATCACCCGGACGGTGATAGTCCGCATGTGCGCCGGTAAAGAAAAACAGTACGGGCACATCCTTCTGATAAAAAGAAGTATGGTCGCTTGGTCCGACACCGCTGCTGTCGAGGCGGAGATTAAAGAATTTCTTATCCCGGTCCGAACAGACGGAGGCCCAGGTTGGAGAGGTGCCAAATCCGCCGATGGTCAGTAGGTGCGTGCTGTCGTTGAGCCGGCCGATCATATCCATATTGATCATATAATTGGCCGATTTCAGATCGATCGTCGGATGTTCCACGAAATATTTGCTGCCATAAAGCCCCTGTTCTTCGCCTGAAAAGGCGATAAACAGGTAATTGTTATTCCTTAGTTTGGACCCCGATAAAAGACGGGCCAGTTCGATCAGTCCGGCTACGCCGCTGGCATTGTCGTCTGCGCCGTTGAAAATGACCCTGTCCTTTCCCGTGTAGAGTGTATTGCTGTCTTCGCCATATCCCAGGTGATCGTAGTGGGCCCCGATGATGACGGTATTGGCGGCGTTGTTGTTGAGATAGCCGACGACGTTGTGGCCTGTCCGCTTTCTTTCAGTAAAACTCACCTTTAGCTTCAGGTCGAAAGAGGCTGCGTCATCCTTCAGGTATTTGCGTTTAGCCTCGCGGGTGATATAGATCACGGGTATGCTTACCGGCTCCGGACGGTCATGTGCGTCAAAAGAAAGATTATCGGCCTGTTTGGCGGAGGAATTATACAGGATCAGGGCCGTTGCGCCTCTTTTGGCGCAGCTGGCGGCTTTTACGCGGATCGCGGCGGTCAGATCGAAGTGCGGGTTGCCGGCGCCGGCATCCATCAATTCTTTTACATCCACGAACCAGGGCACCCCGCTTTCCTGGATCGCGATGGCAGGAGAACCGCTGACCGATGCTATGGCACTGAGGGACAACGGAAAATATTCCTTGAAGAGCACAAGGGGTTTGTCGTTTACCGAAATAAAGGCATCGTCGCCGACAGCCCTTCCCTGGTCGATAGTAAAAGCCTGTAACCAGCCATTGTTGTCTCCGCGGGGCTGCAGACCTGTCCTGCTGAACTCGGCAGATATATAATCGCTGGCTGCTTTTTCGCCTGGCGTACCTGTCCGACGGCCTTCCAGCCTGTCATCGGCGAGGTAATGGACGTGTGTCTCCAGGTTGGCCAGGAGCAGCTTATCTGTTTTTTTTAATTTTTGTGCGGAAGAGGTCAGAAAAGACAGGGAAAGGATAAGTGGTAAAAGATAAATACGGGAGATCATAAAAGCCTGTTTAACATAAAGATCTTGCCCCCTCCGGGGTCATCCAAAGGTAAGATGGATTTATTTCCTACACTCACCTTTTTTCCTTTACTTTTGCAGATTGGCCTTTCCTGAGGCGACCCGGAAAAAAACCAGTAGAACAGGAAAGGAATCCATTAAAAAAACTTATGGCGCTACCGCACCTTATCAAGTATGTGTATACCAATGGGACGGACGAAGTAATTCGCCGGGGCAAGAAGATCCACGCCATTGGGTATGTAGAACTGGTCGAATACGATGAATTATTCGAGTCCGTCACCTTCAGGGTAAAAGACGATAGTTATGCGACGTATTACAAGGTCTATGTCCAGAAATTCAAGGATGCCAAGACCTTGTCGATCCGGTGCAGCTGTCCCTATAATCTGGGAGATATCTGTCGTCACGAAGCTGCCGCTCTTATACAACTGCAGGAGCTGCTGGACAGGAATATGCTGAAAGCCGAGGAAGTTCAGTACGACCAGCGTCACACGGTCGTAAAAATGAAGTTCATCGACCTGAAAAGCCTACGTCTGCTTTGCTCCCCGCAAACACTGGCTGATGCGGAAAAATACCTTCGTACACAGCGGGCGCAGATCGAAAGCGCAAAGGACGAGATGGTAAAAGCCTCCGTGGAGATCGAGGGCAAGGTTTACCAGGTCGTGATACGGAAGAATGAAGAGCGTAACTTCGATACGAGCAGCGACTACCCCGATCCGCTTCATCCGCTGTCGCTGCCCAAGGTGATCGTCTTCCTTCAGCTGCTGCATGCGCATGGCGCCCACTACTTCGATACGATCCGCAACTGGGATAAAGAAAAGAACAAACTGCTCGAAGCCTATGGTTATTCCCTGTCGGATGACCTGAAGGGCAAATTCGAGTTTACGTATAAAGAGGGAAAGCCGTTCTTACGGGTCCTCGATACTACTATCAAGCGGGTGGCGCCTGTTGCGTCCAGCCGCCCCAAGCTGGTCGAAGCCGAAGCTCCTGCTGTTGTTGCGTCAGAGGATGAAAAGCTGGCCGGTAATGCACAGCGTCTTGGCGTGGTGTTCAATTTCAACGAAGCGGCTTTCCCCGGGTTTGCGCTGGATGCCATTGCCGGCGAAAGCAATGAGGAGCAGTCTGCCTTTTCGGGTAAGGTCGAAAAAATGGACCTCGCCAAGTTTATCGCCAATGATCCCTTTAGTGAAGGCGACCGGCAGCTGATCGCTTCGCTTCGTAAGATGCAGTCGGGTGAGATCAACAAATATCTAAACCGCAACTCTCCCTTTAGCGGGATCTGGGAAAACATTATCCACCACGAGGAAGACGATCTGCCGGAAGAAACAAAAAAGCTGATGGTGGAATATCTTCACCCGAAGCTGAAAAAGCTGTTCCTGGACCTGGCGGCTAGTCCTTTTGTCTATTATCTGAACGATCATAAAGCCTTTAAAACCACTAATTTACAACCCGTAGGTCTGTCCCAGGATACGGTTTCACCCTTCTTCCAGGTAATAGCCGAAGAGAATGGCTATGAGCTGGCCTGTTTTGTGAAGATCAACGGGCAGCCGGTGGAGATCCAGAAGAACGAGGCAAAGAGTCCGCTGGTCTTCTTCTATAACAACAACCTTTATCTCTGGAACAAATCCGAGGACATCACGCTGGCGGAGAAGTTTACCGGCAAAGACAAGTGGGTGATCCCTGCCGAAGAATGGGCGTCACGGCTAAAGGACTTTGTGCTGCCCCTGACGAGGGACTACCATGTCGATTTTGACCGGAAACTGATCCGTGAAGTAAAGGATGGCGATCCGGATAAAAAACTTTTATTACAGGAGAAGGGGGACTACCTGGTCTTCCAGCCTGTCTTTTCTTATAAGGGTTTCGAGACCCGTCCGGGGGGCAAGGACGAGATCATCGTTCCCGATGGGGACCGCGTCCTCGTCGTTCATCGGAATAAGGAAGCCGAACTGCAATTCTTCCAGAAGCTGGAGTCGCTGCATTCCCAATTCCTGCATCCCGAAAGCGCGCACAGCCTGGCATTGAAAGGGGCCGATGTGTTGAAGAATAACTGGTTCTTCCTCTTTGTCGATGCGATGGAAGAAATGAAGGTCCCGGTTTATGGTTTCGAAGCGCTGAAGAACTTCCGTTTCAATACCGCCAAGCCGCAGACCAAGATCCATATCAGCAGCAATACCGACTGGTTTGACGCGCGGGTGGATATCGTGTTTGGCGACCAGAAGGTTTCGATCGCCGATGTCAAAAAAGCGTTGGGCAATCGTCAGCAATTCGTTCCGCTGACCGACGGTACGCTTGGCGTATTACCGGAGGAGTGGATCAAGAAATATTCGTTGTTGTTCCGTGTCGGCGAAGGAAAGAGCAATCAACTCCGGCTGTCGAAATATCATATGAGCGTCATCGACGAATTGTATGATAACCGGAATGAAGAAGAGCTGGTTATCCGGCTGGAAGAAAAATACGAGCAGCTGCGGGAATTCAACCGTATCCGGGAAGTGCCGCCGCCGGCTCACCTGGCGCCCATTCTGCGGCCCTACCAGGTCCATGGGTTCCACTGGCTCAATTACCTGCAAGACGTCAATTGGGGCGGGATTCTTGCCGATGATATGGGTCTCGGTAAGACGATACAGGCCCTTTCTTTCCTGCAGCACTACAGGACGGAAAATGACCGGCTGACCGCGATCGTTGTTTGTCCCACAACGCTGATGTTCAACTGGGAAAACGAAATCAAGAAGTTCACGCCTGAACTGACCTATCATATCCATCACGGCGGCGACAGAGCCCGCACCAGCGAAGCCCTGTCGAAATACAATGTGATCATTACCACTTATGGGACGTTGCGGAGCGATATCAAGCTGCTGCTGGAGATTAACTTCGACGCGGCTGTACTCGACGAATCCCAGGCCATCAAGAATCCGGCGAGTAAGGTCACTAAGGCGGCCTGCCTGCTACAGGCCAAGCACCGCATCTGTATGAG
>JAATGQ010000227.1 GCA_015654595.1 Chitinophagales bacterium
ATTTAAAGGCTCCGAATCTAGTCCTAAATGTCGTTAAATCTTCGTCCGTTGTGCTTTTCATACGGATTCGATTAAAAGCATGTCGAATATCAAGTTTTGTTAAATACTTAGACCCTGTGACTTACGCTAACGTCTCCTTAATAAGAGGTAATGGATATGGGTCTTTCTTAGTAAGTGCGTTCAACTTTCGATAATCCACGCAAAAGCGCAAACCGAGAATGCCGCCGCGGCCGCAAATCCCAGCCAGAGGCGTCGGTGTCGCGGAGCGGCGGCGCCAAGCACAAAAAACAAGGGAACCAAGGCAACCCACACCACCCACGCCAGCGCATACGCGAACGCAGAAAAGAGTAAAAGGCCAGAGAGAATGGCCCCGATAAAGGCAGCAAATCGTTTCATTGACAAGCAGTATGAAACTAAAGTAAGGCGCCAAAACCGATTTAGCTAACAATTCGAATATTTTTTTATCATCCTAAAAAAGCGATATGTTAAAATAGTATCACTTCGGAAAAGCCGGTTTCCGCAGGCAGGTTACAGCCGTGATCATTCCCACGGCAATCCATCCCAGCGCCAGGATCTGCGCCTGACTTATCTCCCAGACGCCAATTGAGTAACGCGGCGTCACCCGGATCATCTCGATAAAAAATCGCTCCGTCCCATTCAGAATGGCAAAAAATGCAAAGAAAAGCCCCGGTTTTTTGACCCGGCGACGAATGCCCCAAAGGAAAAAAAAGAGCAGCAGGCAGATAACCGACTCGTACAAGGGCGTAGGATAGACACCCAGCCGCAGCTCCGTGCAGTAACTTCCGCTGCACCCCGGAATATAAACCCCCTGGTGAATACTGTTGTGCGGATACTTCCAGGCCCAGGCCCAGTCAGGCAGCCAGCTTAGCCAGGAAGGACGCGTGTATACATTGACGATACCCCAGTCTCCGTCTCCCGCCAAATGACAACCCATCCGGCCAACGGCATAAGCCAGCATCATACCCGCGCTGCCGATATCCGCTGCAATTGCCGGACGGATACCATATCGCCGGTTGATATACAAATACGTCAGGGCGCCGGCAATCAGCGCCCCGTAATAGTTCATTCCATTAAACCCGATATGGGCAGGGTTCTCAAAAAACGCAAATACTATCGATCCCGTAAAGCCAAATAGACCACAATACACCAGCAGCGGGTCCATCAGCTGATAAGGATGCACTTCCTCCTGGTGCGGTGGCCGGTAGCCCTGCCGTGCCAGCCACCAACCCGCCAACGCCGCAACGCTGCCGCCTGGCCAGTTACCCCGCAACGAGAAGATATATTCTTCGGGCGCCCCGATATAGATATGCCGGTTTATCCACCAGTAAACCAGTTTCGCCCCCACCGCAAAGCCGATAAGCCCCCCGACCATCGGCGGCAGGGACCGCACCTTGCGCAAAAAAGGACCGATCAGCCCTTCCGCCTCTTTCCGTTGATACTCCAACCGGAAAATCCAGTAGGCAGCAGCGAAAGCCAGAACCATAAAAAAGCCAAAACTGGATATCATGATACTATTTTGACATCGATGAATTTGATGAGGGTAAAAAAATATTCAATTTTTTTTGCAAAATCGGTTTTCTAACTACTTTTAAACCGACAAGTTCACCTGCTGATTTTCAAATTAACAAAAATTTAGACTTGTTGAACTGTTGCCATTTTTAATTCTAATTGCTTGAATATGAGAATACAATCACGATCACCCTGGTACCCGGCTCCTCCTTTGGATGCCCTCCTAAGTCACCAGGCTTTCAATTCCTCTAAAGGTTTTTTACTAGGTAAATTTTTTAGTCCATCCATCGGCGAGACGACCCCGATTCACCCTGTCTTTCTTGCCGGGGCTAATTTTTTTTCCCGCTTTTTGGGCTTAAAAACTAGTACAATTTTACCATAACCCTTCTTTCCAATAAGCAAAAAATGAAAAGCAAAGCTTTTTTGCCCCTGGTGTTTGTCGCACTGGTGGCTGCGATACCCGCCTGTAAAAAGTCAGGATTCCTCGATCAAACCGTGACGACCAGTCTGACCGAACAGACCACTTTCACGGATAGCTCCAACGCGATGGACTTCCTGAACAGTATTTACTCCAACATCGGGTTTGCTACGGACCCCAAACGGTTTACAGATCTTTCCACTTACTATGCCGGCCTCGAATCCGCCTGCGATGAAGCGGAAGGTCCCGGTGCGTCGAGCTCCAACGGTTTTATCCAGTTTGCGACAGGCTCGATCAACTCCGGGAGCGCGCCTTCCGATGCCTGGAATATATGCTATACGCAGATCCGGGCCGTCAACCAGTTTCTAAAACACATGCCGGTCATTCCGTTCAACCAGGCATTAAAAACGCAGGTGACTGCCGAGGCGCGTTTTCTCCGGGCCTGGTACTATGCGATGTTGATGCAGCACTACGGCGGGGTTCCGCTGATCGGCGATACGATCTATGCTTCCGCTACCGGCATCGACGTAAAGCGCAACGCCTACGGCAGCTGTGTCAAGTACGTATTGTCCGAATGCGATTCTGCCGCTGCGCAGCTTCCCGTATCCTGGTCCGGTTCGCAGTATGGCCGGGTCAGTAAGGCCGCTTGTCTCGCCTTGAAGGCAAGAGTTCTTTTGTTTGCCGCCAGCCCTTTGTTCAACAACGGCGGAATGTCTGGCGGTGATGCGGGGCTCGACACGGTAGTCGCTTATCCCGACAACGATCCTACCCGCTGGCAGCAGGCGTCGGATGCAGCGAGAGCTGTTATCGCGCTTGGATCTTATTCCCTGTATGTCGATTCGTCTTCTCATCCAGGCTCACCGGGTTATGGTTTTCAGGAACTGTTTACCCAGCGCTACAACAATGAATACATCCTCTGTCACATGATGGGGAATAACAAGTATCTGGAAAGCATCTGGGACGTGCCTTCCCGCGGCGGATCGCAGGGGCCGCACCCTTACCAGGATCTGCTGGATTCCTTTCCGATGAGCAATGGTCTGGACATCACCGATCCGGCTTCCGGCTATGATCCCAACAATCCTTATCAGAACCGTGACCCGCGGCTTGGCTATACGTTTATCCATGACTCAACGCTGAGGACAACCTTTGCGAGCAACCAGCCATCGCCTGTCCTTTTGTATATCAACACCAATATGGATCCTGCACAACCTGCCAGCGGGGATGCCGTTTACAGGGGTACGCCTACCGGTTTGTATATCTTCAAGATGATCGATCCTTCGATCATCAACAACGGGCTTGCGGATGCCAGCCGCGTACTGCCTCTTATCCGCTATGCAGAAGTGCTGCTGGATTTTGCGGAGGCGACCAATGAAGCCGTGGGACCGACAAATGAGGTGTTTCAGGCTGTCGAAGCCATTCGTCAGCGAGCTGGTCTGCGGCCTTATCAGCTGCCGACAACACTCGACCAGGCCGGAATGCGCAGCGTCATCCGGAGAGAAAGAAGACTCGAACTGGCTTTTGAAGGTTTCCGTTTCTTTGACGTCCGTCGTTGGCTGATCGCCGAACAGACCGATAACATTATGCTGCATGGGATGGAAGTCGATCGCGGGGCCACCGTTGTCTACAAGCCGTTCAATGTCCGCAAGCACAACTTTACAAAAGCCATGTATCTATGGCCGATACCGTTGTCGGAGCTTGCAAAAGCCCCATCGCTGATACAAAATCCAGGATACTAAAATTCACGAATCCACATAAACTCTATCATCGTGAGTAAAAAATTAATTCTCTGCCTGACGCTTGCTGCCACAGCGCTGTTTGCCTGCAAGCCCGAAAGACTGGTTACGCCGTCAGAACCCGTCAAATCATTGACCGGCAGCTGGCAGATCATCAGGGCAACCCGTAACGGGACTGACCTGACCAGCCGGTTTGACTTCACCCAGTTCCGCATCGTTTTTACCGATAGTACATACGTCATAGACAGTCTTGTTCCCTTTATCACCAGCAAGAATGGAAAATGGGCTTTTGACGATCCTACCTATCCTTTCAACATCAGTTTTGCTCCGGCAGACAGTCCTGTCAAAAGCGCACCCATGCAGTTTCCGATAAGCAGCGGCGTTCGTAATCTGATCCTTACTTTCAGTCCTGGCTGCAGTCTTAACTCCTATCAATACACCCTTCAAAAAGCAAATTGATGAAAAAAAATATATTTAGCAGCGCTCCTGCTTCTCCAGGAAGGCGCAAAATATGGAGCTGGACATGGAAGATCGCCTGCGCGCTGGTGATCATGGTTATCGTCAGCTGCAGCATGACCATCGATACCGTAGTCCAGCCCAGCAGCGTTAACGGCGGCGATATCCTGCCGGTGACCCTGAACGTAACCATTAGCACCAACCAGGCCCAGACCTCGACTTTTATCGTTGCGGTGCTCGTCCCGAAAGTCTGGAAGACAGCGCAGAACGCGACCATCACCTTTACCAGCGATATCACCTCCGGTGATCAGCAGATGACAGTGGTTCCTTCCGGAACGCCGGCGCCCAACGGCGGTGGTCTCGATTGGCCGACCTATCTTGTCAGCAAGATCGGCAATGGCGGGAATCTGCTGCCTGATTACGAATGGGTGGCTTTCCAATCCAACTCGCCCTATAGTGTGGCCGGCAACGTGACCTTTCACGCGACCGTCAGCATCAAGATAAAGACAAGCGTCGACAACGTGTTGTTCAAGCTGGGCTATTGCGTGGCCAATGGTACCGACGGGTTGAGTGATCCCAGCCGTTATGGCTCCTATCTGTCAACCGACTGCTTTGAAGTTAACGGGACAGGCGATGTGATCGACTTCTGTAACCCCCAGCTGGCTAACGTAGATCCCCGTACTTCGCTGGACAACGACATCATAACCCTGACCTTCGATGGAGGCGTTGAATCGACAGTTTTGGATAATGCTTCGCAAGTCTATCTCTGTATTTCCGGTATCACCACGGCGGGGGACAGCCTCTCCGTATGCGAGCAGACGAGCAGGACCAAAATGAAATCGCTTGGTCTGAGTCGATGGCAGATCGATATCTGGCCCCGTAAGCTATTCGGGCTGACCGATGACCAGCATCTGACCGGGCTGCGATATTGGTTTACCGATGCTTCCGGCAATAACAAGGTTGGCTATGCCGGCACCACAGACCCTTTCATCTACACCTTCAAATGCGAATAAACTCCTCCTCAAACTAACGATATGTCAAAGATACCACTACTGCTTGCGTTGCTTTGTCTTGCCTTTCCCGGTATCGGGCTGGCGCAGACTACCGCCAAGGGCACGGTCATAGACGACTATGGCTACCCGCTGCAAGGCGCCATCATACATGTAAAAGGATCGACCACAACGGCGGTTACCAATAAGGACGGGGAGTTCTCCATAGCCGTGGACAAAGGGAACGTGCTGGTGATCGACGCAGTCGGCTTTTATACTACCGAGGTCAATCTCAAAAGCAATGTCAGCATCCAGGTAAGGCTGGCCGCCCGCTATCTGCCCCAGAGCAGACCGCCGGACCCCGGAGCCACACCAACAGGCGATACCATCTATGTTCCTTATAAGACCAGGAAAATGAATGTGCTCTATGGCCAGACCAATGAGCAGTCTTTCCTGGGTTCGATCGCTACGGTCGGCGCCGGTCAACTGAGCTCAACACCGGCTTCTTCTTATCTCTATGCGTTGCCGGGCAGACTGGCGGGGTTGAACACGATACAGACCAGCGGGTTCTATACGCCTTTGACGGCATCGCTGACCAGCGTCGATATCTTCGTTGGAAATATTCCCAACAACACCAGCGGAGCAGGCCCCACCGATAACACCGAATTTAATGTCCAGCTGAGAGGGCACAACGGCAGTATGGGCCAGGCGCCGATAGCGATCGTCGACGGCGTACAAAGGGAATATTATATGCTGGACCCCGAGAGCATTGAATCGGTCAGCGTGTTAAAAGATCCCTTGAGCACTTTGATGCTGGGGCAAAATAGCGCCCGAGGCGCGTTGATCGTGACCACAAAAGACCCGATCAGCGGTCCTCCACGCGTCTCTTTTTCTGCAGAAACAGGAATCCAATCCGCGCTGAAACTGCCCACGCCATTGCCGGCTTATCAATATGCCTGGCTGCTGAACGAAGCATTGCAGAACGACGGCAAGAACCCCGCATATACCGCCACGGATTTCAATGCTTACCGCAACCATACCGATCCTATCGGTCATCCCGATGTCAATTGGTATAAGACCATCCTGCAGGACCATGCCCGCCTCAACCGGTACAATCTCAACGTGACCGGCGGTGGTAAGACCGCCCGCTACATGGTCTCTATGAACTATATCGATCAGCAGGGGCTGTTTGTTTCTTCCGGTCAGAATACCTATAATACCAACGTCGATCTTAAACGCTATTTTATCAATTCCAAGATCGATATCGACGTCAATAAGGACTTTGCCATCGGGTTACAGATCATGGGACGTCTGCAGGACGGCAACGAGCCCGGCGCTACGACGCCCGTTATCCTGAAAGCGCTCGAATCAACACCCAACAACGCTTATCCCGTTTATAATCCTAACGGAACCTATGGCGGTAATACCAACTATACACAAAACCTCCTGGCACAGACGATCGGCTCCGGTTATGAAGAAGATCACCTGCACGACGTAATGGCCAATCTGGATCTTCACTACAAGTTTGACAAATGGGTCAAGGGCTGGTGGGCCAGCGCAAAAGGAAACATTTCCGTACAGGAGGCCAGCCTGCTCAATCGGAGCAAGCAGGCGCCCGTTTTTCAAATGGCCCTTTCTTCTACGGGTGACACCAGCTACAACCGTTTTGGTCAGACCGTCAACCAGATCAATACCTTTACCAATACCTCCTGGTCCCGGTACCGCTATGCGCAGCTAACTACCGGCTATGACCGTACCTTTGGCGAACACCGGGTCAGCGCAACCCTTATGTTTGATCAGAAGAATTCGCTGATCAACTACGACATCCCGTCGCAGCTGACCAATTATGGAGCAAAGGCGTCCTACAACTATAAGGAAAGATACTTTGCCGAAGGCGCACTCGACTATAGCGGCTACAACCGTTATGCACCCGGTCATCAGTATGGTCTCTTCTACGCCGGCGGCCTTGGCTGGAATATGGCAAGAGAAAGCTGGATGAGCGATGCGTCCTCCTGGCTGGATCAGCTGAAGTGGCGCGTTACCTACGGCAGGACCGGCAACGCCAATGTCGACAACTACGGTTATTTTATCTGGCGTCAACACTACTCACAATATGCCGGGGCTTATCCCATTGGCAGCAACTATCCCGGAACCGTCGGTCTTGGCGAACAGGGTAATCCCGGCAGTCAGGTCCTGGCCAACATCAATTCGACCTGGGAGCGTGCCGACAAACTGGATGCAGGTTTCGATCTCTCCCTGTTCCATAATAAATTACAGATTTCCGGTGACTACTACCGCGAGCGCTATTTTGATGTGATGCAGCAGCCGGGCCGCAGCATCGAATTGATCGGCGCCAGTTATCCCGCGGAAAACATCGGTGTAGACCTTTATTATGGCGGCGAATTGACGGCGACCTACCAGGATCAGATCGGCGGAGTCAATTTCTTCCTGACCGGCAATGCTTCGATCCAGCAATCCAAAGTTGTCTTCATGGATGAGCAATACGAAAAATACTCCTGGAACGTACACACCGGGCATCCCGTCGGGCAGCGGTTTGGACTGATCGCCGATGGTCTCTTCCAGAGCGGAGCTGAAGCGGCAGCCGCTCCTACGATCTCCGGCTATACGCCATTGGCCGGTGACATCCGGTATAAAGATCTGAACCATGACGGTATCATCGACCAGTTCGACGAAGCGCCCATCGGCAAGATGCGCCCCGTTATTTATTATGGTCTCACCGCCGGTGTCAGCTATAAAGGCCTCGACGTCAGCGTGCTGCTGCAGGGGGTGTCTAACCGGGATGAATATGCTGCCGACAGCTACCTGGACGCCGGCTTCCAGGGGCAGAACAACGGCTACTCTCAGGCCTATTCTCCCATCATGGGCCGCTGGATACCCGAAAATGCAACCAAAGCGATCTATCCCAGACTGACGGCCGGCGGCAATGGGTACAACTATACTCCGCTGTTCAGCTCCAGCTCCTTCTTCCTCCGCAATGGCAACTACCTCCGTATAAAGAATGTCGATATCGGATATAACCTGCCGTATAGCTGGCTGAAGAAGATAAAGCTGAGAGGCGTTCGATTCTTTGCCAATGCTCAGAACCTGTTTACGCATGCGGCATACAAGGCTGTTGACCCTGAGGTCAGTCTGCCCAACTATCCCATGCAAAAAGTCATTAACACAGGCGTCACCGTCAAACTCTAAAGCATCATGAAAAAGATAACCTATATTATACTTAGCATTCTTGCAGCCGGCGGTTTCAGCTCCTGCGAGAAATCATACGAAAGCGTACCGCTGGGGCAGCAGATCACGCCCGATCTGGCATTTGACGTACACGATTCGCTGGGCACGCAGGCGTTGGATTATCTGAACACCACCTATGCCGTATCGCTTTACAACGGCCATAACCGCATCACCAACAATTATCTCGATGCTGCGTCGGACGACGCGGTAGCTTCGGCCTCTGGTATTCCCGCGGTACAGGCTATTGCTACAGGAGCCTTCTCCGCCGCTTCTCCCAACGGCGATGATATGTGGCAGCGCAACTACACGGGCATCCGGAATGCAACTGTGTTTGTCGTCAACATCAACCACGTTCCGCTGGCGGAAAAACTGCCCAATGGGCAGTCGGCTCGCAGCGCTTATCGCAGCGAAGCCCGTTTTCTGAGAGCCTGGCTGTATTTTCAACTGGTTAAACGCTACGGTGGAGTGCCGCTGCTGGGAGATTCTATCTTCCAGATCACCGATAACCTTCAGCTGCCAAGAAATACCTTTTCCGATTGTATAAACTATATTGTCAGCGAATGCGATAATATCAAGGACAGTCTTCGTACTGCTGCCATGGTCAATTCCACCACTTACGGCAGGATCACGTCGGGTGCTGCGATGGCGCTTAAGGCGGAAGCGCTGCTGTATGCGGCAAGCCCCTTGTTCAACGGCGGGAATATCGACGCCAGCAATCCGCTGACCGGCTATACGAATTATGACGTCAATCGCTGGCAGCTCGCCGCTAACGCCGCCAAGGACATCATCAATCTGAACACCTATTCGCTGATGCCGAATTTCAACGACGTCTTTACCACACAGGCAGCCCCGGTTGGTCCCAATACCGAAGTGATCTGCTGGTATCAGGTCGGCAACAACAACTCCGTCGAGCAATCCAATGCTCCTGTGGGTTATACCTCCGCGGGCGGTAATGGGAATACGAGCCCGACACAGAATCTGGTTGATGCCTTCCCCTCCGATTCCGGTTATGCGATCACCGATCCTGCTGCCGACTACAATCCTAACGATCCCTATTCACATCGCGATCCCCGTCTGAACCTGACCGTGTTCCACAACGGTTCGCTCTGGCTTAACAGGGCGGTCCAGACCTTTGACGGCGGTCTTGATAAACCCGGCGGTACGATACAACAGACCAAGACTTCCTACTACATGCGGAAGTTTATGGGCGCTTTCGAAAGCGTATCCAACAATCCGCCGACCTATTCCGGTATTGACCATGACTGGATATATTATCGTTATGCGGGTGTGCTGCTGGCCTATGCCGAAGCAACCAACGAGTTTTCCGGTCCTACAGCCGACGTATACAATGTGCTTTATTCGCTGCGCCAGCGCGCGGGTATCCTGACCGGTTCCGGTAACACCTACGGAGTACCCCAGGGAATGACACAGGCGGAGATGCGTGCTTTTATCCAGAACGAGCGCCGGATAGAAATGGCCTTCGAAGAGCAGCGTTTCTGGGATATCCGAAGATGGAAGATCGCACCAGCTGTATACAACACCGCGCCTTTGCAGGGATTGGATCTGCAACAGTCCAGCAGCGGCCAGCTGTTTTACAACCAGGTATCGGTGCTGACGACCAACTTCAGAGACCCGCAGATGTACTTCTATCCGATCCCTTATAGCGAGGTGATCAAGAATAGCCAGATGAAACAAAACCCCAATTGGTAAGCACACAACTAATTAACTCCATATTAAGAAAATACTTTTTTTACATAATCGGGCGGCAGGTCTCCTGCTCCTTTTCTGCCTGTCAGCTCTGCTGACGCCCGGGCTTGCACAGGCCCAGGGCCGGCTTGTAAAAGGCCAGGTAAAAGACGCCAACGGCCCGCTGGTAGGAGCTACCGTGATGGAAAAAGGCGCACCCAAAAACGCGGTTGCGGCTGACGAACACGGCCGTTTTCATATCACGCTGCACACCTCCAATACGATCATCGTGTCGTATCTGAACTTCCAGCAGCAGGAAGTGACGGTGAAAAAAGAATCTGACGTGCTGGTCGTCCTTCAGCCTTCTTCGCAAGGCATGGAAGAGTCTATCGTCGTTGGCTTTGGCCGGAAAAAGCGTATTACCAACACCGGCGCGGTCAGCTCGATCAATGCCGACGAGATCCGTGACGTCCCGACTTCCAGCGTCCAGAACGCTCTGGCAGGTAAGCTTCCCGGTTTCTTCACCCAGCAGCGTTCCGGTCAGCCGGGACATGACGCCTCCGACTATTATATCCGCGGCGTCAGCTCCCTGAACGCCAATGGTAACCAACCTCTGATCGTTGTCGATGATATCGAATACACCTATGACCAGCTGGCGCAGATCAACGTTAACGAAATTGAAAGTATCTCTATCCTGAAAGACGCCAGCACGACGGCGATCTATGGGATCAAAGGCGCCAATGGCGTACTGGTCGTCACCACCCGCCGTGGTGTCGCGGGCAAGCCCAAGTTTGACGTTCGCGTTGAAGGCGGCGGCCAGGCCCCGGTAAGAACGCCCAAGTTCCTGGACTCTTACCATACCGCACTGCTGGTCAACCAGGCCTATGCCAACGACGGTATCCCCCAGCAATTCTCCCAGTCCGACCTCGATCACTTCAGAACCGGCGATGACCCTTACGGTCACCCTTATGTCAACTGGTACAAGGCGCTGAACAAGGACTACTCCCTGCAGGCCAATACCAACCTGGACATTTCCGGGGGTACATCCAATGTGAAGTACTTTATCTCCGGCGGCGCGTTTACCCAGAACGGAACGATCAAGAACTTTTCCACCAATTCCGATGGCGTCAACAGCAACTACTTCTACAAACGATATAATGTCCGTTCCAATCTCGATATCCAGGCTACAAGGAATCTGAGCCTCCGGCTCGATGCCACCGTCCGCCTCAGCGACATCAACCAGCCCTATGCGCTGAACCTGATCAGCAATATCTTTGACTTCTCGAAGATCCATCCCTATTCGTCACCTTTTATCAATCCCAACGGCACCTATTCTTATGCCTACGATACCCAGAACCAGCTGCCCACGCCAAACGCACAGCTGGCTACGCAAGGCTACAAACGCAACCGCCGTACGGACTACAACGTGCTGATGGGCTTTACCGAAAAACTGGATGACATCACCCGCGGTCTCTCGCTGATCGGCCGTGTCGCTTACGCCAATGTCGAACAGAACACGCTTACCCTTTTCAGAGGCTTTCCCCCAACTTATCACTATGATCCACGGGATAACAGCTATCACCTCAATACCGGTGTCAGCACGGGCGGATATACCTATGCCACCTACCGGACTCTTGGTAATACCGATCTGGACAACCAACGTACCAACGTACAGGTTTACCTCAACTACGAACGCGTATTTGCTGCCGATCACCACGTGACGTCCCTGTTGCTGTGGAACCAGGAAAGCTATCGCGTCGACGAGGATGCCACCGGTATTCTGCCGATCAGCGGTCAGGTGCCTCAGAAATTCCGCGGCTATTCGTTGAAGCTGGGCTATGACTACAAAGCAAAATACCTGGTCGACTTCAACGGTGCACTCAATGGTTCCGACCGCTTCCAGGCCAACCATCGTGAAGGCTTCTTCCCCGCCGTTGGTTTAGGCTGGAATATTTCAAAAGAGCCTTTCTTCAGTAAACATACTTCCAACATCAACCTGTTGAAGCTCCGTGCTACATACGGTCTCGTCGGTTCCGACGTAGCGCCGGGCAACCAATACCTCTATTTCCAAACGTATAACCAGGCTACGACAAACTATAGCTTTGGCCAGACGGACAATCCTGCGCCCATTATCTCTGAAGGTCCTCTTGGCAACAACAACGTTACCTGGGAAAAATCAAGAAAAGAAGATATTGGCGTGGACCTGAACCTCTGGAATGACAAACTCACTTTCAGCGGCGACTACTTCCATGAATACCGCTATGACCAGCTGGTCGTTCCCGGCAGCGCACAGCTGATCGCCGGTATTACCATCTCCCCAACCAATGTCGGTATCACCGTCAACAGGGGATTTGAAGAAACCGTTACCTGGCACGACAAAGTAGGCAACGTACAATACAGCGTCGGGCTTGTCTGGTCTTTTGCGAAGAACAAGATCCTTTATGAAGCAGAGGCTTCGCCGCGTTACCCCTGGCTGGCGGTGACCGGGCACTCGATCGGTCAGCCGTTTGGTTACAAATTTATCGGGTACTATACGCAGGCGGATGTCAACGATCCAAAGGTTGCCAAGCCAGTCGGCGCCGATATCCAGCCAGGTGATCTCAAATACAAGGACCTCAACGGCGACGGCATTCTCAACCAGAACGACGTCACTACCATCGGCAAACCCAACCTGCCTAATACAACAGTCGGCTTGCCGATCAAGATCGGCTACAAGGGTTTTGACGCCAGCGTGCTGTTTCAGGGTGCCTTTGGTTATAGTCTTGGTCTTCAGGGAAGCGCCATCGAACCCTTCAGGGGGCAGTTTCAGCCCATCCATCAACACGCATGGACAGAGGCGACAGCTTCATCTGCTGAATTCCCAAGGCTGACCAGCAACCCGACGACGATCAATAGCCCGACCCTGTACAACTCCGATTATTGGACGATCAATGCGCACTATATCCGTCTGAAGACAGTTGAGTTGAGCTATATCCTGCCCCGTAAATGGCTACCTTTGAAGATCAACAATGGCCGTCTTTATCTGACCGCTTACAACCTGCTCACATGGAGCAATATCACAAAAAAATATCAGGCTGACCCTGAAGTAGCCAGCAACACTGCTGGTGATGCCTATCTGACCCAGCGAGTGATCAGTGTCGGGTTACAGGTAGGACTTTAATAATCTGGTAAATTATGATGATCAAAAAGAGTTCCTTATTCATGTCGATCTGTTCCCTTTTGGCAGTTTTATCCGGCTCCGCGCAATCGGCCAATCCCCAACCTGGAGGGGCTGCCGCACCGACTGGGGGGCATGCGCCGCATCCTGCTCAGCGCGCAACCCAATCGACGGCCTCCCGCCAGCCTGCCGACTATGTGAACCCCTTCATCGGGGCCAGCACAGATGCGGTGAAGGCCGGCGCCAGCCATGGGCTTGGCAAGACCTTCCCCGGTGCTGCCACTCCCTTTGGGATGGTACAGGTAAGTCCCAATACCATCACCGGCGGCGACAACGGATCGGGCTATAGCTATGAACACCAGTCTATCGAAGGTTTTGCCTTTACCCAGCTCAGCGGTATCGGATGGTATGGCGATCTGGGTAATTTCCTGGTGACGCCAACCACCGGAGCGCTCAATACCTCTGCGGGACGTCCCGATCATCCCGAGAAAGGCTATCGGTCGATATTCGAAAAAAGCGCTGAAAAAGCCAGCGCTGGTTACTACAGCGTTGAATTATCAAAATACCAGGTCAGGGCCGAGATGACCGCCGCACCGCATAGCGGGATCATACGCTTCACCTTCCCCGCCAACAGCCAGTCCCGGATACAGATCGATCTGGCCAGAAGGGTAGGCGGGACTTCCACGCTCCAATACATAAAAGTCGTGGACGACCACACGATCATGGGCTGGATGAAATGTACGCCCGATGGCGGCGGCTGGGGCGATGGCGATGGACATTCGAATTATACGGTGTACTTCTACGCCCAGTTCAGCAAGCCTATCAAAATATATGGTACCTGGTCCGCCGACATCCCGGACGACTGGTCCCGCAAACGTGAAGACGTCGAAAGCGATCGCTACCAGGAAAGGATAGCTGCTGCAGCGGTGAAAATGTCAACGCCGGAAGTGCAAGGCAAACATTTGGGCTTCTTTACCGAATTTGCAACAAAAGCCGGTGAACAGGTCCTTATAAAAACAGGCATCTCCTTTACCGATATGGAGCATGCAAAAATGAACCTCCAACAGGAGATGACCGGGTTCGATTTTGATGCCGTCCATCGCAAGGCCAAAGCGCTCTGGAACAAGGCCCTTGGCAAAGTGCGTATCGAAGGAGGCAGCGAAGATGAGAAGTCGGTCTTCTACACGGCGCTCTATCATACGATGATCGACCCGCGTATCCTCTCCGATGTCGACGGGGCCTATCCCGGTGGCGATGGTCGTGTACATGCCGGAATCGCGGCAGACGGTTCTGCTGCCCCTTCAGGCGGCTCATCTGCTACCGGCCCGTCTGGTTCCGGTTCTGCTGCCGGCCCGTCTGGAGCCGCGGCTTTCCGGACGCGTCGTACCGTCTTTAGCGGGTGGGACGTTTTCCGCAGCCAGATGCCGCTCCAAACTATTATCAACCCCGGCGTCGTCGATGACCTGCTGCTGTCGCTGACCAACCTGGCCGACGAGACCGGCCGCCATTACTACGAGCGCTGGGAACTGATCAACGCCTATTCCGGCTGTATGATCGGAAACCCCGCCGTATCGGTACTGGCCGACGCATATGCCAAAGGCATACGCGGCTATGACATCGGCAAAGCCTATGAATTTGCCCGCAATTCCTGCGAGCGCTTTGGAAATGGAGAAAGAGGCTGGACCTGTATCTGTGATCCCGACGATCATGGGAAGACCAATTATGGCAATTCCCCGTTTGTGATCTCCAATACGCTCGAGAACGGCTATTCGGAATACTGTCTCTCCCGCCTCGCGCATTATCTTGGGAAAGCCGACGACGAAGCTGTCTACGCGCACCGCGCACAGAGCTACCGCAATATCTTCGACCCTACCCACCATTGGTTCCGTCCTAAAAAAGATGACGGCTCCTGGGAAGACTGGCCGGCAGAAGGAAGATTGAAGCAATTCTATGGTACGGTGGAGAGCAATCCCTACCAGCAAGGCTGGTTCGTGCCGCATGATATCCCCGGCATGGTACAGCTGATGGGCGGGAGAGACAGCGTGATCGCGGATCTGTTGAATTTCTTTGGCAAGACGCCGCAGAACTTTTTGTGGAACGACTACTATAACCACGCCAATGAACCTGTTCACCACGTTCCTTTTCTCTTCAATCGTCTCGGAGTGCCCTGGCTTACACAGGAATGGACGCGTAAGATATGCGCCGGCGCCTATCACAACTCCGTGGAAGGGCTTGTCGGCAATGAAGACGTGGGACAAATGTCTGCCTGGTATGTGCTGGCTTCATCTGGCATACACCCCGTCTGTCCCGGCGACACCCGTTACGAGATCACCAGCCCTGTCTTCTCAAAGATCGAGCTGACCCTCGACCCGCATTACGCCCATGGTAAAACCTTTACCGTCATCGCCAGGAACAACAACGCCAAAAACGTCTATATCCAAAGCGCCCGCCTTAACGGCCGCCCTTATGATAAATGCTGGATTGACCACGCCGATATCATCGCCGGCGGTACCCTCGAACTCGAAATGGGCCCCGCACCAAACAAGCACTGGGGGCTTTCCGGCACAGCCGCTATAGCCGCGTCATCTGTATCCATCAGTACCGCGGCCGTTGCTACTACCTACACCTCTAACACCACCGCCCACGGCCCGCAAATTTCGATGTCCGTCGCGCCGGTCGCCGATGCTGACGACCTCGTCAGATATGCCAACACCCTTCAGGGTACAGCGTCCGACTTCGGTCTTAGCTATGGCAATACTTATCCGACCACAGCGCTGCCTTTTTCGATGAACGCGTGGACGCCCCAGACGGGCAAAGACGGTGAAGGCTGGAAATACCAATACTCCGTCACCTCTATCCGCGGCTTCGGCCAAACTCATCAATGCAGCCCCTGGGTTAACGACTACGCCGTCTTTACGCTTATGCCCGAAACCGGGAGCCTTATCGTCGACGAAGACAAACGCGCCGCTACGTTCCAGCATAGCAACGAGACGGGCCGTCACGACTATTACAAAGTTGCTTTTGACAACAACATAAAAACAGAGATTGCCCCAACCGAAAGAGGCGCGCACATGCGATTCTCTTTCCCTCCCTCACAGGATGCCTTTCTCGTTTTCGACGGCTATACAAAGTTGAGCGAAGTTCATATCGATCCGGCACATCACCGTATTACCGGCTGGGTCAACAATGCACGCTGGGCTCCCGAAAATTTTAAAAATTTTTTTGTCCTCGAATTTGACCAGCCCTTCACAGCCTATGGCACCTGGGAGAACGGAAAGAACACGGTTCAGCGCGACAGCTTAGACAAAGCAGGGAAAGGCGCCGGCGCATGGCTTGCCTTTCCAAAGGGCGCAGTCGTGCAGGTGAAGATCGCTTCTTCTTATATCAACGAAGACCAGGCACAACGAACCCTTATCCGTGAATTGGGGAATAACTTTGACGCTACCCGTCAGCATGCTTACGAAACCTGGAATGCCCTCTTTCACAGGGTCCTCGTCGAAGGCGGCACCGAAGAACAGCGCGCCACCTTCTATTCCTGTCTGTTCCGCGCCAACCTTTTTTCGCATCAGTTCTTCGAATACAACGCGGAAGGAAAACCTTACTACTATAGCCCTTATGACGGAAAGATCCATGACGGCTATATGTATACCGATAATGGTTTCTGGGACACCTTCCGTTCGCAGTTCCCTTTGAACACGATCCTCCATCCTGAGATGGAAGGGCATTACATGCAGGCGTTACTGGCGGCCCAACAACAATGCGGCTGGCTGCCCGCCTGGTCCTTTCCCAGCGAGACGGGAGGCATGCTCGGCAACCATGCCATATCGCTGCTGACGGACGCCTGGGTAAAAGGGATCCGAACCTTTAGTCCCGACTCGGCCTTAAAGGCTTACTATCACGAAGCAGCCAATAAGGGGCCCTGGGGCGGCGCCAATGGCAGACAAGGGTGGAAAGAATACTTTGAACTCGGATACGTGCCTTATCCCGAATCGTCGGGCTCTACGGCCCAAACGCTGGAATATACCTATGATGACTTCTGCGGTTATCAGCTGGCAGCCGTTACGGGTCATCCCTTCTATGCCGGGGTGTTTGCGCGGCAGATGTACAACTACCGCAATGTGTATGACTCCACTACAGGCTTTATGCGCGGACGCGGCTCCGATGGGAAATGGACTGCCAACTTCGATCCCATGGACTGGGGCGGCCCTTATACGGAGGGGAATGCATGGCATTATACATGGTCCGTCTTTCAGGACGTACAGGGACTCATCAACCTGATGGGCGGCGAAAAGAAATTTGTAAAGAAGATCGACTCTGTATTTATCTTGCCAAATACGATCAAGGTAGGCGCTTATGGAACGGTGATCCACGAGATGAAGGAAATGCAGCTGGCCAATATGGGACAATACGCGCAGGGCAACCAACCCATCCAGCACATGATCTATCTCTACAACTATGCGCGGCAGCCCTGGAAGGCGCAATATCATATCCGCGAGGTGATGGACAAACTCTACAACGCCACCGAAAAAGGTTTTCCCGGGGACGAAGATCAGGGGGGTATGTCGTCCTGGTATGTGTTGAGCGCAATGGGTATCTATGCCGTTACTCCCGGTACCGATCAGTATGTTATCGGCAGCCCGGTTTTCCCAAAGGTTACCCTGACGCTCGACAATGGCAGAATGTTCGTGATCGAGGCCGTGGGCAACAGCCAAAAGAATGTCTATATCCGCCGGGCTACGCTCAATGGCAGACTCTATACACACAACTGGATCTCTCACTCCGATATTACCAATGGCGGTACGCTGCGTTTTGAAATGAGCGCCACGCCAGCCTATGATCGTGGTATACTTGATTCCGATAAACCCTTCTCACTGACAAAGTAATGCGCATCATAAGATTATTTACAGGGCTTCTTCTGCTATCTATCCTTAAGGCTGCTGCACAACAAAAAATTGATCTTACCGGATGGAAGCTAAAACCTGCTGACAGCGCGGCCGCTCCCTGGATCGACGCGGTGGTCCCTGGCGCGGTTTTTACGGCATACGTGAATGCCGGTATTGAAAAAGACCCGAA
>JAATGQ010000034.1 GCA_015654595.1 Chitinophagales bacterium
AAAGGAAGGCGACAAATTGATATCCCCCGTGTAACGGGTCAGGTTCGAAGTCTTCAGAATACCATTCTGATCGGTGTAGCCAAACGATACCCGGTAGGGCAGTTTACCCGCTGTACCCGATACGCTCAGGTTGTTGTCCGTGCTCACCGAAGTCTGATAGATCGCTTTCTGCCAGTCGGTGTTGTATTCCCCCAGCAAGGCCTTAAAGGTTCCTTCGGAGGTGGTATCATGCGTCTTTACATAGTTGCGGAACTCGCTCGGCGATAAGACCGGCGCTTCTTTCGACAACTTGGAAACCGAAAGCTGCGTAGAAAAGTTAACCTTTGGCGCTCCTCTCGATCCCTTCTTAGTGGTGATCAGAATGACGCCGTTGGACGCACGGTTACCGTAGATGGCTGCGGCAGAAGCATCCTTGAGTACGTCCACCCGCTCGATGTCGTTTGGATTGATCAGGTCCAGCGGATTGGCCGCGCCGGCAATCGAACTGGGATTCAAAGGAACCCCGTCCAACACGATCAGCGGATCATTGCTGCCGTTGATGGAAGCCCCGCCGCGGATACGGATCGTAGAACCGGCTCCCGGAGCACCGCTGTTCGAAATAACCGAAACTCCGGCAACCTTACCCGCAATCAACTGGTCAGGCGTGGTGATCTGGCCCTGCTGGAAATCCTTGGCGGAGATCGAAGCAATCGCCCCGGTAACGTCCTTCTTCCTCTCCGAACCATACCCGATCACAACGATCTCGTTCAGGGAAGTCGAAGCCGGCACCAGCACCACCTCGATGGAAGCAGCCGACCCGCCGGTAACCGTCACCGTCTTTTGCTGCGTGGTATAGCCGACATGCTCGATGATCAGCGTATAGGTTCCGGCAGGAAGACCGGCCAGTTTGAAATTGCCCTGGTCGTCAGCAGCCACCCCACGAGTGCTGCCGTCAACCCGGATCGTCGTTCCGGACAGACCCGCTCGCTTGTCATCCACAATTTTTCCGGTGACACTGCCTGTCTGGGCATTTACGACAAAATGTAAAAGAAGAAGAATGGGAAGGAATGATACCTTTTTTAAATAATGGCTAAGCATTTAATTACAGCTTTTGATTTAAGAAAGTCCGAGGACTGGTAATTAGGGGGATGAGGATCAATGGCAACCCCAAAGGAAATTAGACTGTTAAGGTTTTCCTAATTGTTTAAAAAGAAAGCTCAAAAATTGAAGGTTTTTAAAAATTAATCAACTGATTATCAATTTATTAATTTCCAATGTGGTTCAAAAAATTTAATCTTTATAACTAAAAAAAGTGCTAAAAATCCGATGGACTTAGCGTTCAAAAAACACATTAATGGAGCTTGCACCGAGCTGGACCTGGCCTTTTATTGCCTTCGAAATACCGGCTTCGTTGACTTGCTGGTCATCCACTACTTTGCTCCAAAGCCCCTTGGGAAGGTCAAAATTCTTTGTTTCCCGACTCGCATTCAGAATTATTAAAATATTCTTACATATATCTCCATTGGCATGATCGGTCAGTTGATAAGCCACGAGCAAATCGTCGCCATTCGTATTTAAAAACTTTAAATGTTTCTGGATCATTTCGGTTGTAGGCATCCGAAAGGCAGGATGATGTCTCCGAAGCGCAATCAATCCCCGGTAATAATCGTAGACACCGGCATAGGTCGTCTTCCGGGTCCAGTCCAGCTCGTTGATCGAGTCGGGAGAGTTAAAGGAATTGGCAACGCCTTTCTTTGTCCTTAATAATTCATCACCGGCGAGTATAAAAGGTACGCCTTGAGCGGTCAGGACCACGGCGCTGGCGAATTTATCCAGCTGGATCAGTTGTTGTTCGCTCGCGTTCGGGTTAGAGATCCTGAGTCGGTCGAAAAGACAATTATCGTCATGACAGGATACGTAAGAGATCACTTGGTAAGGCTCGGTTGCCCATGGCGCTTTTGAGTCACAAACCTTTTGATAATCAATATCATCGTGTTGGGTCGAGGCGACAATCCCAAACTTTATACTCTCGGCGGTTCCCGGCCGGCCGCTGGCAAAACCGTTTTCCCGGACATCGTTGATCCCGCCGCGAAGTCCGTCGCGGATATCGTCGCTAAAAGCCGCCACTCCATTCAGCCGTCCGACGTTCTTTTTCACAGCCCGCTGAGACTCTGGCAAGGGACTCGCGCCGGCAGCCCAGCCCTCTCCATAAATAAATATGGTTGGATCGATCTTGTGCAGTGTATCGGAGATCGCCTGCATCGTCTGCAGATCATGCACACCCATCAGGTCAAATCGAAAACCATCCACGTGATAGTCATTTGCCCATCCGGCAACGGAGGCTACCATAAACTGGCGCATCAGGGGTTGTTCTGAAGCGGTTTCGTTTCCACAGCCGGTAGCATCGGAATAGCTCCCATCGGCTTTATGCCGGTAAAAGTAACCCGGCGCCAGCTGCGTAAAGTTTGAATGGGCAATATCGCTGGTGTGATTATACACCACGTCCAGGATCACCCTCAGGCCATTGGCATGGAGGGTTTGTATCAGCTTTTTCAACTCCTTTATCCGGACCCGGCCATCATACGCGTCGGTAGCATAGGAACCTTCGGGAACATTATAGTTTACGGGATCATATCCCCAGTTGTATTTTGCATCCGGATATTTCTCGTCTATCGAGTTGAAATCAAAAGAGGGCATCAGGTGAATATGCGTCACGCCCAACTCTTTAATATGATCCAGCCCCGTTGATGCCCCGGCAGGGTTATGCGTTCCCGTCTCCGCCAGCCCCAGGAACTTGCCCTTGTGCGTTATACCCGAACTGGGACTGATGGACAAATCCCGCACATGAGCCTCATATATAATGATGTCGGTAAAGTTTGTTTGAGAAGGCCGCCGATCGGACGCCCATCCCTCGGGATTCGTCTTTTGCAGATCGACGATCATCCCGCGATGCCCATTGACGCCAACCGCCTTTGCATACGGGTCGGGGCATTCCAGCAGCCATTTCCCGTCGATGCAAGCCTCAACGGTGTAATAGTCGTTCTCCACATTACTCAACACGTCAGCACGCCAGATCCCTTCTTCGCCCTTTTGCAGGTCGACAGTTTGCAGCGGCTCCCCCCCTTCTCCAGCGGCATAGAGTCTCAACTTTACTGCTGAAGCGTCGGGTGACCAGATAACAAATGAAGTATGAGCGGGGGAAAAATGGACGCCGAAGTT
Organism: Chitinophagales bacterium; assembly: GCA_015654595.1. Classification (GTDB taxonomy): domain Bacteria; phylum Bacteroidota; class Bacteroidia; order Chitinophagales; family Chitinophagaceae; genus Puia. The sequence goes on from JAATGQ010000034.1 coordinate 3,199, forward strand.
GGGCTCGCCCGGGGCGGCGGGACTTTCCGTGCCCCCGGACTGGCTCCGGGCCCCACAAAAAAAGAACGTTAGCAATAGCAAAGCAATGGTCTTCTTCATGCCCCGATATTACATCGGATTACAACCGGAAAGAATAGACAGCCGATCCCATTGAACCATTATTTAAACAATATAAAAGCACCCTAATTCCCAATTCATTGACCATCCGGTAAATAAATCATGTACTTTTAATATATACGTCCTATTTATTTAAGAAGAAATGAGTCGGTCTTTATTATTATAACTAATATTGTAGCGAATTTTGCTACACACATGCGCGCTGCTTTACTCACTATTTGTTTGCTTACGTCCTTCACGAGCATATTTGCGTCCCCGGAGACCGATAACCTGCTTGCCAAACTAAAAGTCGAGTTTGGAAAAAAAGGAAGTTACGATCAGCAGAAAGAGCATCGTCTCGCCCAATTAAGAGATCAGCTCCAGCGCGTCTCATCCGACAGCATTGCCAGCCAGTTCGACCTTTGCCGCCAGCTTTATGAAGAATACAAGTCCTATCAATACGATTCGGCCTATATCTATGTCAGCCGTATGTCTGCCCTGGCCGCCAGCATGCACGACAAGATAAAAGAGAACTACAGCAGGATGAAGCTGGCCTTTATCCTGCTTTCCGCCGGCAAATACAAAGAAGCCTTCAACGTCGTACCGACCATAGACCATACGGGATTCGATGGTCCCTCGCTGGAAAACTATTTTGCTGTAATGACCCGCGCATACTTTGACCTTGCGACCTATGACAACGACACGACTTACTCACCCTGCTATCGAACAAAGGGGCTGAGCTATGTCGATAGCGCGCTGCGGCTTATCGCCCCCGGTTCCTATGGCGCAAAATTCCTTGCAAGCTATCGCGACTACAGCACGGGCAACAACAGCGCGGCCATCGATGGTTTCCTGGCCTTTTATAAACAATTCAAACCCGCGGATCACGACGACGCGATCACCACCTCCCTTCTCAGCGAACTCTATCAGCGGCAAGGCGACAACGAAAAAGCAACCAACTACCTGATACGGGCCGTCATCGCCGATCTGCAGGCCTCTACAAAAGAAACCCTGGCTATCTTCCGGCTGGCCGAACTGGCCTCGGCCAACGGCGACATCGACAACGCCTATATCTATATACAGGAAGCCCTGAAAGACGCCGAATTCTATGGCGCCCGCCAGCGGCAGATACAGATCAGCTCCGTACTGCCCCTTATCGCAGCGGCAAAGTTGAGTTTTGTAGAAAGCCAGAAACGCCGCTTCCTGATCTATCTCAGCAGCACCATTTTTCTGATGCTGATCATCGCCTTTATCTCCTTTCTGTTATACAAACAGCTCCAGCAGCGTAAGGCCAGGGAAACGACTATCCGTCAGAACAACCAGCAGCTGGCCGCGATGAACCAGCAGCTTATCCAGGTCAATACCCAGGTCGTGGAGGCGAATCGGAAATTTGCGGAAGACGCCCACATCAAGGAAGAATACATCGGATACTTCTTCAACATTATTTCGAGTTATATCGGTAAGCTGGAGAAGTTCAAAGTTTCGATTGAAGCTAAACTTATCCAGAACAAACTCGACCAGATCCAACCCATCATCAACGAGATCCAGGTCAACAAGGAAAGAGAAGCGCTGTTCCAGACCTTTGACAAGGTCTTTTTAAAGATCTTCCCCAACTTCGTGACCAGCTTCAACGCCCTCTTCAAGAAAGAAGACCAGATCTGGCCCAAAGACAACGAGATCCTGACGACCGACCTGCGGATCTTTGCGCTTACCCGGCTGGGGATCAACGACAATGAAACCATCGCCCGCATCCTCCAATACTCAGCCAAAACCGTCTATGTCTACAAAATGCGGCTGAAAGCCAAATCCATCTACCCCGCCGCTGAGTTTGACCAACGGCTGATGCAGATCCAGGCCGTGGAACTGCCGCCAAAGGATTAGGCCCGGTCGGACTTGCTCCTTTCCCGCTTCAGATAGTACTGCCCGGCCACTGCTTTTTCCGCCTTTGCCCGGCCTCCCGTTCTTCCACCTCCGGCCGCCGCCTCAATTGTACCGCCATCTGCTTTCTGCACGCTAAAATTCAATTTTTCACGGCCCGCATAAAACTGCCCCGCTTTGCGTTTTCTCCTTGTCCTAAACTACCCTGAATGTTGATGCTCCTTTTGACGACGATCATCCCATTGGCCCTGATGCTGGCTTTTGGCTTTTTTGTGACGGTTACCCTGCACGAAATAGGCCATGCCCTCCCCGCTCTCTGGCTGACCCACGAAGAGATCACCATCTTTATCGGCTCCTATGGCGAACCCGCCAAATCCATCCGGCGACGTTTTGGACGACTCACTTTCTATTGCCGTTACAATCCCCTGCTCTGGTACAAAGGCTGCTGCGTCGTACCCGACTATGAATTTTCTCTCAACGAAGAGATCCTTTTCGTACTCGGCGGCCCGCTGCTGTCCCTTCTCATCACGATCGGCAGCTGGGAACTTATCTCTCTCTTCGAACAGGCAGGCATCATTCGCATCGGATTCGGCATCATCTTCTTTATCTCTCTGATCATCACCGCTTCCACAGTCATCCCTAACCGAACAGTACGCTATACCGCTCAAGGCTATCGCGTATACAATGACGGATACCAGCTCTTCAAACTTTTACAGGCCAAATTCAGCCGCTG
>JAATGQ010000225.1 GCA_015654595.1 Chitinophagales bacterium
ACACGCAATATTGAAAAAAAATGGACTCAGCCCTTACGGAACTGGAGCATAACAGTCTCCCAACTAGCCATTATTTTTGGGGATAGATTGAAATTGAATCTTTGAAAAAATTAATTGACACGGTTTATTTTACACTCCCAAAAGTTCCTACTGTCTCAAACCTCCATCACGCCAGCTCAGGGCACAATGCAATTTTCTAAAATTGTAAAAATCCTACTCAACAAAACAAAGGACCTGGGGGCTTCCGAGCAGGTCATTTCAGCAATTGTGAATCTAAAAAGCAAACCAGACTCCCTGATCAGCATACAATCATTCTGCGAAAATTATTTATCCAAACCTTTGCAGGAGATTGTAAAAGCAGAGGTAACAGACGATTTCTATTACTCGACTTTTTCTGTTGATCAGGATGTATTTAAAAAAGAATTGGGCAGCACGGTCTTATCGATGAAGGATGGAATTATGGCCTTCGTTCCTACTTTCAAATATGACGAGCATGTTACCGAAACTGTCGAGAAAAATGGGGTGAAAAAAGTCACCATTGAAGGCATTTTGCAGGGAAAGAAAATAAATTCAGGCAGGAAAATCGATAAGGAGTCCCCCCGAAAATAAACATGCACATGAAAAACAGCTCCAATGATTTGCGCGACACCTATATGTCCATTTATCCCACCCTGGAAAAAATTGCTTTAGCATTGGAGGATCAGCTAAACGCCATTCTTAAAAATATCCCTCATATTGATCGGATCAGCTGTCGGGTCAAAGGAATCGAAAGTTTTCTAGCTAAGGCCGGCAAATTGCGGCCGGATGGATCCCCGAAATATGAAGTACCGATGAAGGAAATACAAGATATGATCGGCGCCCGCGTCGTTGTCTATTACAAAACTGATATGCCCTCAATTAAGGAAATAATAAAAAGCCACTTTATACGAGTTGAGGAGACCAAGGTAGAACCAGATGATGTCAGCAAGTTTGGCTACGAAGGATTTCATATGGTTTGCTTCATTCCCAACACTATTTTTTCTTCTAGAGAATACCCCGATGTTAACGACTTTTTCGAACTCCAAATAAAGACCCTTTATCAACATGCCTGGTCCCAATCCAATCACGGACTTGGCTACAAACCAGGAGCGGAGCTTTCTGCCGAGGACCAAAGAATGCTTGCCTTGATTGCTGCACAATCCTGGGGGGCAGACAAGGTGCTCTCCGAACTGGTAACCAGTCAGCTCCAGAATAACTAAGATCCGGTTTACGATCATACCGCCATCACACTAGCAATTTTTGGGCTTCGCCAAAAACCTTTTCAGCTGGCGGCGAGGTAAACGCCGTACGCTGCGCCGCGTCAAACACATCCTTACTCACCGCATTGTAATACACCTTTTGATAGGGGTTTACCCCGCAAGCCTTTTCACCAACAAGCTCCTTTTCGTGTAGCATCTTCCAAAACGCTTCAAACTCCTCGTCGGTAACGGCAATGTATTCTTGAAGCAAATCCTTTACCATGATGGAGACAGTCGCGCAGTGGTACCCTATTTCCTTTTGTTCCTTTCCCCTGAACTCCGGGATGGGCGCTATCCAGTCATCGGCGGATATATGCTTTTTAATTGTATCGTAACCGGGGCTTTGCACTACCGATATGCGCACCGACATGCCGGTTTTCAGCAACCCCTTTTTCAACCGGGCAATTTCACAAAGAAAAATTTGAAGCATACAGGTAAACTCCTCACCGATAGCATTCATCAGATAAGAATTCTCAAATTCAATATCCCACTGAATGTCCAGCGCATTAAAGGAAATGGTCCGCACCGGCCCTATATCGCTCAGCGGTTCATTGGTCAGGTGCCGACGCGCAACTTTTTTTATGTCGCGCCCTTCATCCATTAGTTTCTCCATGTTTTCCATCGCCGGTTGGACGTACTTATCCTTGAGCGCCCCCCAGCGGGACGTCTTATAGTCAAAGTATACCCCCATTTCAGGGTGGAATTGCCGTCCCGCATAGAGCATAAACGCTGTATCGTTAACCCTTTCGGCAAACATTTCGTCTTCATTCCCCTCCCAGCCGTCGGGGTTCCAGTCCATTCGAGCCCGGATAAACATTTCATAGTCATCCAACGCAGTAACCCAGGCCCCCTGACGAAAATCGGCCGTAAACAAAAAGCCGGTAGCCTGAGCAAGCCTGTTATACTTCGATTCATCCCTGCTATGCCAGGTTGACCATATCGCACATAGCGCGTGGTATTTTGCTACCACATTCATCCCTAATTCCGCGTACAATGGCGAAATATTCAATAGGGCCAGCACATGCCCTTCCATTGCATCGTCCGCAAACCAAAGGGATTTAGCCCGATGAAAATAATGCAGCGCCTGCAACATATTGTCCAGCCCACCCGCTTCCAGGTACTGCCCGCCTCGCTCAACAAAACCATGCGCCGTATCATGCTTACCTTCAGCCTTCACCGCTGTGTCGCGGACCTCGCCCAAGAATTCCTCGATAGCGTCAATCACCCCCTGCCTCCCCCCGACAAGAACAAGCAAATTTATATATCCTTCCAACGTCCTTACCAGGGGCGCAATAGTATACATCGAGGTCTGCGGGAGCAGAGGAACAATTTCGCGGAAGGTATCCATTGCCGTCTTTACGGCCCCCTCGTGTTGCAACAACACAATGTTCATCTCGAAATCGCCCTTTAATTCAAGCAGCCGGCATCGTTCATCTACCCTTGGATTGGTTGCCAGCCGGGAATCGATGAGGCCTGTGATGGCGGCGCCCCATTCCTGCAGTTCCGCTGCCTGAATGCTTATATTTCCGACCAATGCCTGGGAAGAAGTCATTGTGAAGATCATTCGGTCCTCGCGTATTTGCTCCTCGCTGGCGGTAATGACCCTATTGGAAAAGTAATATCTTATTTTATCTTCCTGTCCAACAAATGATCCTATAGGCTTTCCCGAAAACGGATCAGGATTTACCAGGAGAAACAAATACTCATAAATTGCCTTTCTCCTATATTTAACTTCAACGTCGGGATTAGAGATAAACATATCCAGCAGCCGCATCCACACTTCCTTATGCCCGGCGTCGTACATATTAATCCGATAGAATCGGCTGGCATCGACAATTTCATAAAACTGCCCGGAGTAAAACTCCATCATGGAGGTCACAGGAGACCACTTTTCATACACCCCGGCATACCACTGGGCCTTCTCATCTCCTGCATTCAGCAACGCCATGTCCAGGTCACTGGACAAGAGCTTCCGATCCTCCGGGTCGTCCCTGATCGAACGATCTACCACCACCGTATACAATACAGAAAAGGTTGCAATAGCAGGACCGACTTGGGGTAATGGTAGCCGGCCGATAAGGTCGACAATCTCATCCCGAAGCTGATCAACGGTATCGTTAGTGCTCAGCCCATCAAATTGCCAGTGTATCGATCCAATGAAATGGTCCAGGACTTCATCCGATAAACTTGCAAATACCTCTTGCGCCCGTTTCACATCCTCTGCGACTGCTGAATCCCCATCCCGGCGCACAGCTTCCCCTTCGATATACTTCCTGAGCATCCCCCGAATCCTTTCCCTCGCACGGACTTTACGGTCGTCCGGCATATCTTCCCATCCTGCGGATAGCTCCCTCAGCAAATCAGCGTCGTTACCCTGTCGCTCATTCTTTACTGATGCATTCGTCTCAAAGGAAAACGTGATCGCATCGAACATGTATTCGCCCTTGACATACAGCATGAAAAAATTTGCAATCGTGTCCTGTATCTCCTCGGAAGAGAAAGAAAAATTTGTAGAATACAGCTTGACCTGCCTGAGCCTTATCTTCTCCTTAGCAAGATCCCGCTGGAAAATGTCCTCCTCGAAATCGCAATAAATCCATTCATCGACATTCCCAATACGGTTCTCCAACCAGGTCTTCAACGTCTTCAAATGTTGAAATTCATACCCTTTCTGGATAGCCGATGCGTCCCTTTTTTTAGAAAATATTTGTAGCTGGCTAAGATGCATAATATATAAAGTTAATAATCTATAAGAATTTGGGGATGTATAAACTATGGTCACCCCGAACTCCCAGCCGCCCGTTACCAGCTCCGGCGGCACCCCAACCCGCAAAACCCTCCAACCTGCCCAAAGCCCTGCGCCAGATCCAGACAACACCACCCAGTACCGGCCTTTTCAGTCGATAAACAAAATACCCATATTGGTTTTTAAAGAGAGAAAAGCACCCGGCAGATGGGCATGGATGCCTATGTCTGTAATGGCAGCCGTCAGTCAGTTCAGGCGCCTTTGGTTTACATCCTCGACGATCGCGTCGTACTCGCTCCCGGAAATGCGGACGATTTTTTGGCTAGGGTCACAGATACAACATAAAAGTATGCCAATCAGCTCATTATGATGATCCATAGCGGCGGTGATAACAATTTGACTCTTATCTCCTTGATATACAACCTTTTCGTAGCAACAATCCTCACGAATCTTGTAGGCTGTGGCCTTTTCTCGAACAAGCCTGTACTCAACTAAACTACTCATAACATGCATAGATGGTCTTGGTTAATGACCATCTATGCATGTACGAAAAAATTCTGACATTTCCAAATTTTAGCAATGGTAGTCAACGACTTAGCCAGATTCTTATATAGCATTAAGGTGATCCCCGGGGTCCAGAATAACCACACCCCGGACCCCCAAAACCGCCCTCACCTTCCCCCGCTTCCCTACTCGCTGCCTTTCCCCCGGTCGCCTTGCCCTTGGGCCCCGGCTTTACCCACTCCACCTGCAGGTTTTTAACGGCATACCCCTTTTTGCCCACCACCATGTACCCATAGAAGCACATCACCGGGACGTGTATGTCCACCAGAGCTTTTACCGTCCGGGCAATATGCCCCTGCCTGAGGGTCGACGTCCGCGCCATTTGCAGGGTATTGTACACGGAGATAAAAATCTTGTATTTAACGCCCTTGTCGTCAGTGACCAAACCCAAATCCTTAGTATCTTCGCCGCCGTAAAAAATAGAACGTTTAAACTTGCTATATGATTTACTTTGATGAAGCCGACAACTCCGGCGATAACCTCCTTGATAAGATTCAACCGGTATATCTATTACTTTCCCACGACTTTACCGAAGCCGAGGCCCGAGAAATTCTCAAACCGTTAGCTTCAGTATCCGGCGCGGCCGAACTTCACTTTAAGAACGTCAAAAAACACTACAAGCAACAGCAGGCTTTACTGCAATGCTTTCAACACCCCCTGATTTCGACGGACAGGGTTTTTGCGTTTGCCGCGCATAAAGAATTCATGATCACCATTCAGATTGTCGACAAACTGATTGAGCACGTCCTTCACAAACAAGGTATAGATATTTACAAAGACGGCACAAACATTAGTACCGCAAATATGATCTATATGCTCGGGACCAAATTCTGGGACAGGCAACTATTCGACTCTATGTGCCAGAAATTCGTGCAATGGAACAGAACCATTCAAAAAGAGGATGGACAGGCTTTTTATGATGCAGCGCTTCACCTTCACCAAAGCATTAAAGAGGACAACGAAAAGGCTTTTACCGGCCTCATTCTTCAAAGCGCTATTTACCTATTGAAGATACAAGCATCTTTCCAGAAATACAGCATTGATGCAACGCTATCCTGCTTTGCCGTCCACTGTCATCACTGGTCAAAAAAAAACCAGGGCGCGCTGGACATCACCTGCGACAATTCCCACCAAATGACTTACTGGGAAGGTATGATTCAGTTTTTGACGACCCTACCCGATGAAGAGGTCGGCTTTGGATCCCGGAAACATAATGCCGCCATCAAGGTGAAAAATGTCAGCCAGATGGACAGCAAGGATTCGATACAGCTACAGCTGGCCGACCTACTGGCGTCAGCCATTAACTATTACTTTATATCTGTTGTCAAGAAAAGTGACGACAAATTCCCCGATAAAATCATCGAGAGCCTGGAAGGAAAAGTGATGCTAAACAAAATGTGGCCTGGCCTGGAAATCACGCCAGAAGAGCTCGACATGACTGATACCGAAGGAACAAATCCGCTCGATTTTTTCGCAGATCACGTTGCCCGAAACCCGTCAGCCTTTGACAAAGCGCGCTCAAAGAAAAATCAAAATGGCTAGAATTCTATTTGATAACCTATGATTCCAGGAACTGCCTGAGCTGAGCTTCCCGGGATGTACCATTCATATTTTCCGCGTCAGCAAGCAAAATATTCTCTTCCTTATTGATAACTTGGAGCTTTGCCAAATGAGGAACAGTGCTCCAAGTTATCACCAGCCAATATTTCGAATATTTGGGTGTTGATTTTTTACCATCACCAAATAATAGTACAAAGGTTATCACACTTTAAGTGCCAAAAGCATGATAACAATCACATAATCGGCACATAAGTATGTGAATAGCTCGCATTCAATCGGGTGAAAGTCTTCAAATCCTCCCTCAGCTGGTTTGAAAACATTCCATCCTGGTTCACAAGGCCGACGTGATTACACCACGTCGGCTTTTTGGTTTTGAAGCGGGAGGAGCTTGTTCGCCAAAGCGGAAAAACGAAAAAGCCGCGGCGGCGATAGGGGACCGGGAGGCTTTGGGTAAGGCCCTCACAGGGATGGATCGCCGGAGGCAAACCAATCCGGGTCACGGATAATAAGGATTACGGTTCGTAATCCTTATTTCATTTTACCCCGTCTTACTTTTTACATGTTGATTTTCATAAACTTATAACAAGAGACTTTTTTTACTTCGTGGCTTTATTTGGATGAACATCTCTTTTAGATCGACAAAAATCGACAAATTATGTTTTTACCAGTCAAACGATCATTGATCGCCGCACCAGGAAAGACGGCACCGCCGTAATTTCCATTCAGTATTGTTTTCATCCGACAAACGAACTGTATAGGAATGGTTCGTACTTACAATGTGGTAAAGCAACGGTTACTTGCATTTCAAAAGCACCGCCAAGAAAAAATCACGTTCGACTGCCTGGATTATAATTTCTATGAATCCCTGGTCAACTACCTCACCTATGAACACGTCCATCGAAAACGATTGACAGCTATACGCGGATTAAAAAGAACTCCGTAGGCACCACCATTAAGCAATTACGAATCTTCCTCCGTGACCGGATGCGACGGAAGGTCATTCCTGCTACAGACCTCACAGATTTCAACATACTGGATAAAGAAACAGACGCAATTTATCTGACAGTGCCAGAAATCCGCGCCCTACATAACGCATACTTATCTGAGCATTCCGAATGGAGCCGTTTTCGGGATCTGTTCGTCCTTGGATGCTTTACCGGACTATGATTTTCGGATTTTAACGAGATAAAATCAGAAGACATACGCAAAGGCATCCTGTATAAAAAACAAGGAAAATCAGACCATTGGGTTGTCATCCCTCTCCTACCGGAGCACGCGATATATTAATGAACCGGTTCGGCCGCAACGTTCCAAAGACAACCAACGCAGAGCTTAACCGCTATATAAAAAGGGTGGAACAGCTGGCGGAAATCAACACCCCTATAAAAGCATCTCATAAAAAGGGCAGCCAGGACGTCGTAAGTGTAAAGCCAAAGTACTCCTGGATTACAACCCACATCTGTCGCCGATCGTTCTGCACAAATGAGTTTCTGGCCGGTACGCCGCCCGAATTGATCATGAAGATCAGCGGGCATAAAGTCTGAAAAACTTTTATAAAATATATACTCATTACACCCGAAGAAGCAGGTAGAAAGATTCAGGAGATATGGGAGCAGTTAACGTGGGTAAATCGTGGGACAGTTTACTTGAACCTATTATTCCATCTCTATAACACTATAAGATCAAAAAACTGACCAATCTGGTCAAAGCTATCGCCGGACTTTTGCTGGCATTAGCAATTTTCATGCGGTATGCCGAATGAAATAATCGACTGACTTAAAGCCTTCCAACGGGGGGCTTTATTTTCTTGGGTATAGCCAAAATCAGGCACCATTGAATTTTTCCTCACTTTTAATTTTTATTAAATGGTTAAATAGCCATATCCCATTGTTTAGAATAATATTTGAAATGTCGTTATTCGGTATCCCTAATTCCTTGAAAACAACCGTTAGTAGAATGATCTTCATTTTTTCTGAGAGCAAGTAAACTTCTTCCAGCCTTGCAGCTTTATTTGCCTGCTTCTCATTGTAATGGGTGAAAAAGTTTCTATTCTCTTTTATGGCAGCAATAAATTTAGCAGGGTCACTCAGTAAGGCATCTTTTACATCGATAGGGATATGGGCAATTAACTCTTCTAACCGTTGCCGTAAAATTATTTTATCCTGATCGTTTATAAGTTGACGGTGCATATGCTCCGCTGCTTGCGCCATACTTAGGAATCGTAATTCAATGGGACTATTACGGTACATGAAGAGTTCTGTGAGCATATTGATCCCCACCTTTATTTTATCTTTTAAAGGGAGCCAGTTCTGTAATATAGTAGGAAAAATCTCCATGATGTCTATAAGCCGGATGAGAAAACATTGTCTGTCCCGATGCTCGATATACTTTTCAAAATTCATTGATGCCCAGTAAAACAATTCAATATCCTTAAGAGGTTTGCTATCGGCGTCAACTCCCTCTCGTTGAAATACACATTCCGTTGTAACAGGATACCCAAAGTAACAGAAAGAGAGGAATGACAGAAGAGAGAAATAGCATTTCATAAATTTTTCAAAATGCTGTTTTCCTTTTCTGGACATTATCTTTAAATAGGGTTTTTGCTCGACAGTTATTTTTTCCGACGGGACAAACCATTCGGGAGGACCATAATAGTCGAATTCTATGTAAAGGTTGAAATCGTCATTTATTGGGAACAACTTAGTTCCAGGTTTCTTATACCTAATAACTACTTCATGGTCATCGTTATTATAGACAGGTTTTTCAAAACCAGAGATGTGCAGCCAGTAGTTCAGGTCTTTACAAGTAAACCGAAAGGCATCAAAGATTAGAGATTCTGAAGAGTTGTGCCAATCCCCTATAAACAAATACCTGGAATGAATTCCTGATTGTGCAATCCCTGGCATGCTGAATGATTCCAAGGACACTGAATTATCCACCAGAGTCATTTTTTTGCCATTGGTACTAAAGCCATGATATAAACCTAGCTTTGAGCCAGCCGCATTTTTTCGGTCAAACGTCCCTAATAAGGTTACATCAGTGCCCTTTTGCTGGGAAAAAGTGAGTTCTCCTGTCAGTTGGTTATCCGGCTCATCAGCAGGATTGAAGATGCCCTTAAGTGTAAACGATTCCTGAAGATCCATAGATAGATTTAAGGATTGAAGCCATACCCGAAAATATGCCAGCTTAAAAGTAAACAGAATCGCTAATTTTAAGCTACCAAACATGAAAAAGAGTACATTTTCCGATCTTATGAGTGCCTCCCTAGTATTTGGCAGGAAGGTCAGGCCCCTCAATGTCATGAACGATTATAATCGAAGGAAAGCCTCTCAAAAGTTAAGTCAAAATGGGAAATCCATTGAAATAACGTTACAAGATAGCCATAAATCATTACGCTTGCCTGGTAAGACTCTTGGTTTATTAAGCACTATAATATCGAATATGGCAGATGATAAGTCTATGGCAAAAAGAACACCATCCTTTCCGTTGCGAAAGAACTTTATGCACGCAGGAACATGGAATATTACAAGATCATAAAACAGACCTGCAATGCAGAGGAATGGCCTGCAATTACAGAAGATTTGATTACCATACTAAAGCATGTGATCGAAAAAAGCTCCGGAACCTGCTGAAAAAGAGAACTTAAGATCACTTAGCGCACGAGGAACATAAGATCAGTATTGGGCAGGCCTGTAAGCTCTTTGGCACCTGCTGTATAATGTACTATTACAAAGGTCTTCAGGGAATTCCGTAAAAATGAGAAATTGTCAAAGAGCTATGTAAAATGGAAAACGACCGAAGCGTGCCGCCGGAACGGAGCTATATCGCATCCCGCAAGATCGCAAACGACCTGAGCTTTGCCGCGAGACCATAAATAGGACTGCTGACCATCAGCTCGTCGACTCCAGTTTCCTGCAAAAATGCTAAAAGTTTGATCGCAATGTATCCGCTGCCCTTTCAAAAGTACAAGTCAGCATCGAGTTCACGGCACTGTAAACCTCGGGCACGCGGTAGGCGGCGGGTAAAGGAGCCGGCGGGCACAACGGACCACGCTCATTCGTAATGATCCCCATAAACATGCGGTAAAGACTAGTCGCCAGAAATTCCGCATCCGAATCGGTCTCCGCGGCTATCACATTCACACAGGCCATGGTATGCGGCGATTACAGCCGTAGCGGAACTGGCGATGTGCTGCATATTGATGGTGTTCCGCCATCCAGATGCGGGTGAAGTCAAGCTCTTCGGCATGACGCGCCATGGCAACCGCGCCTTCGATGGCAGTTCGGGCGTTATCTCCCTGGCGTACAATGGCCAATTCGAGTACGGACAAAGGAGTCTTATGCATATTGTATTTTAGATCAGTTGTCCCAACATTTCTTTTGAAAATCCTTTTAGCTCGTGTTCCTTTTGATCGCGGATCTTAACGACCCATTCCGGATCGGCCAGCAGCGCCCTGCCAACGCCGACGAGATCGAAGTCGCCGCGCTCGAACCGACGGATCAACTCGTCCAGAGAAGCGGGGACCGAAGCCTCGCCCCGGAAAGCAGAAAGGAATTCTCCGGATAGCCCCACCGACCCAACCGTAATGGTCGGCCGGCCCGTTAGTTTTTTCGCCCAGCCGGCAAAATTCAGATCGGCTCCTTCGAACTCGGGTTCCCAAAAACGGCGCTGGGAGCAATGGAACACGTCTACTCCTGCATCCGCCAGAACGCCGAGCCAGGCTTCCATTTCCTGAGGCGTTTTGGCCAGCTGGTAATCATAATCGAAAACCTTCCATTGGGAAAGCCGGAGGATCACGGCAAAATCCTCGCCCACCCGTTTTCTGACTTCCTTTATGACCTCGGTTGCAAACCGGCTACGTTCCTGCAGGGTCTTGCCGCCATACACATCCGTCCTTTGGTTCGTCTCCGACCAAAAGAACTGGTCGATCAGGTAGGTAT